>JBDTYU010000311.1:0-9988 GCA_040005535.1 Ginsengibacter sp.
GATGTTATTGTAGAAAAAAAATATGAAACCAAAGTTCTATTTCCTAATGATACTTCTTGTGATATGGGATTCGATATTTTCTCAGCTGTATTTTTTATGGTTAGCAGGTACGAAGAATATTTGCCTTTTATTCCAGACCGATATGGAAGGTATAACGCTACTGATACTTTAGCTTATAAAAATAATTTTTTGCATATTCCTTTAGTAGATATTTGGATCGACCTGTTCAGAAGCATTCTGCAAAAAAAATTTCCTTCTATAGAATTTGGGGCTTCATCTTTTAATGCAATTGTAACCTACGATATAGATGTTGCTTACAAGTTTAAGGGCAGAAGTTTTAATAAGATGGCAGGTGCAACAATTAAAGACTTGCTAAAATTTAATTTAAAAAATATTTATAACCGCATTCAAACTTTAAGCAATAACCAAAGAGATCCATGGGATGTTTATGATTATTTACAGGAAACGATTGTTCAAAACAAACTTGATTCAATTTTCTTTTTTTTACTAAGTGATGCTTCAATACACGACAGAAATTTGAATTATAAAAATCCTTTAGTAAAAAGTCTCATAGGTACAATAAAATTCTTCAGTGAAATTGGTATTCATCCTTCCTATCCAACATCTTCATTTCCCGAAAAGATTTCAACAGAGAAAAAAAGGCTTGAAAAATTATCAGGCAAAATAATTTATAAAAGCAGGCAGCATTATTTAAAATTTATTTTACCCGAAACTTATAATTCGTTACTTGAAGCCGGTATTACTGAAGATTATTCTATGGGCTTCTCTGACATGCATGGCTTTAGAGCAGGTACATCAAAGCCTTTTTATTTTTATGATTTAAAAAATGAAACAGCAACACGTTTAAAAATATTTCCTGTTACATTTATGGAAGGTTCTTTTATAAATTCAAAAAGATCAAAAGAGAATATTTTACAAGATATATATCAATTAATTGATGAAGTAAAAAAAGTAAATGGAACTTTTATCAGCATCTGGCACAATCATACCGTGAGTAATACAGATGAATACAGTGATTGGAGAAATATACATAATAAGATGATCCTTGCCCTTCTATGAATATTTAATTGTGTTTCTTACTTCCTGAACTTTTTCAGATTTATAATAATCTTCTTTAAGCAAGTTATAAATATCAGCATCGCGAAATTCTCCATTGTGATAATAGTGTTTACGCAACGTTCCTTCTTTTACAAAACCTAATTTTCCTTTCAATTTAGCAACACCCTCATTTTCAGAAAAATTATCAGAACATATTTTTCTCAGGTTTAATGTTCCAAAGGCATAATCTAAGATCATGATAAATAATTTAGGCCCTATGCCCTTTCCTTGTGCAGTTGGTGAAATCCTGATTTTTAATGTAGCTGTCTGATGTCTCATATTGATATTATACAATCCCGTTGTACCAATTATATTCAAGTTCTCTTCGCTTTTTAAAAAAATAGTCATTACAATATCTTTTGCAGATATATTTTTAAACCATTCCATTTGTTGTTTCATCCCGATAGGTTCATGCAATAAATTACTCATTACATCTGCATCCCAACGCAATTGCATTAATTCGTTTAAATCGCTTTCTTCAGTGGGCTTTATCAAAAGTTTATCACTTTCTAATATTCTCATAATCTAACTAATTGAAATATTATATAATTCATTTAAAGTTAAAACTTCATGTTCTTCTGATAACTTTAAAATTTCTACACAAATATCTTTTATTCCTTTTAAAGGATTTTTATACTGATTAACTTTTTCCAGGGATAAGTGAGTATACTGCTCCCTTGTAAGTGTATCTTTTATGTTTCGCATATATTGCAGGGTTGGAGGATTAATAATAAAATTCATGGGATGAAAACTAATTATTTTTATTCCCGGAGCTGTAAAATTTTTTAGGTATTTCCCGATCCCAAGCTCCAGCCGGTTGTACAATTGGGTACCATCCTCAAAGAAAATCGGAAATTCTAATATGCCCGATTCATGAAGAACAGGCTGCAAATGTTGTTGCAAAACCGTAACTGTATTTGAAGAAAGTTTAAACTGATATTTGTTTATCAGCAAATGATTAATATCTGTAGAACTATAGCTGCGATGACTTCTGTAAAACTTTGTTTCCGGGGCAAATTTTATACATGTATCAATAACCTCTTCAAAAGAATCCCCATGAGAACTTCCTTTTAAAAAATTCGGATGAATGCCCCGCTCGATTTTTTTATCTGAATATAATTTATCTATAATGTCGCTGTTATGTGTTACAAAAACAGTGGGAGTTATATCGTAGAATAAAATTTCATTAAAAAATAATTCCAGGATTATTTCCGATGCCCAATCTATATCGAACGTAAAACAAAAGACCGGCCTGGTACTCCAGGGTTTTTCCTTTGCCATGTTTAATAACAAAGTAGAAATATCATTTGACATTCAGTTATTTTAAATTAGCCATAAAATTAATTATTACCTGTTCTTCATTTTCCCAGCATAATTCAGTTGATGCTACAACTGTGTTTTGTTTCCATATTTTATATTCGTCAGCCTTTGCAATTTGTGCTATTTCTTTTGCAATTACAGTTGGCTCTAAATTGCTGATATATGCTCCAACATTGTATTTATCAATAATTTTCTGAATTTCTGATCCCTTAGAAGCAACCACAGGAATACCAGCATGTATATAATCAAAGAATTTATTTGGGAGCGTAAATAAATGCGCATCGTTTAAATCAATTTTTATAAATACGAGTCCCAGGAAACATTGCCTTGTATATTCCATCATCTGCTTATAAGGCAATGGTGCAATAAATATTATTTTGGATTGAAGCCGTAAATCATGAACCATTTGTTTGAGTTTATCAAGAATTGTTCCCCATCCAATAAAATATAACATAAATTCATCCGGTAAAAACTGCATCATGAACACTGCTTCTTCCGCTCCCCTGTTTTCATTTAAGCCAATACCCTGCATTACCAGTATTTTTTTATTTACCGGTAAAATAATTTCTTCAGCATTTATGTCTTTTACGAATTTATAAGGCACATTCCTTACTACTGAAATGTTTACTTTATATTTTTTTTCATAAACTTCTTTTATAGAATCGTTTACCGTAATTACATTTTTCAAACGCGGGAACAAAAAAAGTTCAAGCATTTCCCAAACTTTACGGGATGTTTGCTTAATAACTGTTAATGTAAAATATTCATGACTGTCATAAACAAGTTTTATCCCTTTCAAACGTGCTATGATAAAATTAGGAAGTAAGGTATCAAGGTCATTAGCCCAAAGAACATCCGCTTTTTTGAAAAGCAAATAAAAAAACAATTGAATATTGAAAACAAGATACATGAGTGGTCCGCGGGTAAAGAGGTTAGTAAAACGAATTATTTTATAAGGAAGGTCATTTAAAACGAATGCATTCTTACTTTTTCTGCCTATCAATACTACTTCATAACCCATTTTATAAAAGGTATTACATTCTTTTTGCACACGCTGGTCTGTAACTATATCGCTTATAACTGAAACAATAATTTTTTTATTCAAAGAAATCTGGATTTTTAATTTACAAATGTTAAACAATTATAAGCAGTTTTGCGTATTAATCTCATCAAAATATTTAATAAGGCCATTCATCTACTATCCATACATTGACAAATAAACATCTTCATATTGTGTGCTTTGATGTGCCCTACCCTGTTGACTATGGTGGTGTGTTCGACCTTTTTTATAAAATAAAAGTACTTCATGAGTCAGGAATAAATATTCACCTGCATTGTTTTGAATATGGGCGTGGGATGCAAAAAGAACTTAGTAATTATTGCATATCTGTAACTTATTATAAAAGAAAAAAAATTTATACAAATTTAAAATTTCGTTTACCCTTTATAGTTAGTTCTCGGGCAAATAAATACTTATTAAAAAATCTTTTAAAAGATGACTACCCGGTTTTATTGGAAGGTATTCATTGTACTTATTTTTTATTTAGCGGAGAGTTGAAAAATAAAAAAATCATTGTAAGGCTGCACAATGTAGAATACGAATATTATGAAGGACTGGCAAAGGCTACAAAAAATATTTTCAAAAAAATATATTTTCAACACGAAAGCAACTTATTAAAAAAATATGAAAAAAAAATCGCAAATAAGGCTTTATTTATTGCAGTAAGCGAAAAAGATAAACGCAATTATGAAAAAAACTTCCTGGCAAAGGAAGTTGAATATCTGCCAGTCTTTTTGCCTTTCACGCATGTTAAATCGGAAGAAGGCTTTGGAGAATTTTGTTTATATCATGGAAATTTATCTGTACCCGAGAATGAAAAAGCGGTGCTATGGCTAATAGAAAATGTTTTTGATACTTTAGATATTCCCTTTGTTATCACTGGCAAAAACCCACCGAAGTATCTCGAAACTTTGGTACATAAAAATGAAAATATTTGTCTTGTTGGTAACCCTTCTGCAAAGGAAATGGATGAACTTATTAAAAAAGCTCATGTGCATCTATTGCCTTCTTTTAATAAAACCGGTGTAAAAATAAAATTATTAAATGCACTTTTTAATGGAAGGTTTATAGTTACAAATTCTGCTGCACTTGAAGAAAGTGGCTTGAAAGCTTTTTGTAAAACCGCTAATACATCTATAGAGTACAAAAAAATTACAGAGAAATTATTTACATCTCGTTTTACACAAACCGATGTATTAGAAAGGAAAAAAATATTAGAAGGCGTGTATAATAATCATGAAAATGCGCTTCAACTTATGCAGTGGATATGGTAGCATTGTCCCACACCTTGCCTCGCTCGGTTTTAATAGTACGGGCAGGAAATTTATTGATTACCGGGTAATCGTGAGTTGCCATTACGATAGCAGTTCCATAATCGCGGCTTATGTGGAAAAGGAGTTGCATAATTTCATCAGCTGTTTCGGGGTCAAGGTTTCCGGTAGGTTCATCTGCGAGAATAAGTTTTGGCGAGTTTAAAAGAGCCCGGGCAATATCCACTCTTTGCTGTTCTCCTCCGCTAAGCTCAAAAGGCATTTTAAATCCTTTGGTTTTTAAGCCAACTTTATCAAGCACATCAGCAATTTTTTCATCCATTAATTTTTCATCCTTCCACCCGGTAGCCTTTAAAACAAATTTCAAATTTCCGTTTACATTTCTATCAGTAAGTAATTGAAATTCCTGGAAAACAACGCCCAAATTCCTTCGCAGGTATGGAACTTTTTTCCAGTCCAATGATGGCAGATCATACCCAACTACAGTACCTTCACCTTCTCTAAGACTAAGATCACCGTACAAGGTTTTCAACAGGCTCGATTTACCTGTTCCTGTTTTCCCTACGAGATATACAAACTCACTACGGTTTACAATAATGTTTACATCCTGAAGAATAAGGGATTCACCCTGGTATATATTTGCATTCCGCAATTCTAAAATTTGTTCTGCCATATATATTGCTTATCCAATAATTTTTAACGCCTCCGCGCATTTTCAACTTGATTTGCAAAGTTACTTTTATAATTATATTTTTTTGAAAAGAAATAATAACCAGGTTTTAAAAAATAAATTTTTAAACAAAACTAAAAATATAGTTATTAAACTAAAAAATTAGTTTATCTTTGTTTTCGGAATAAAAATTACAAGAAAAATGAAGATATTAACCAAGGCCGAAGAACAAATAATGCAAGTGATATGGAAACTCGAAACTGCGTTCCTGCGGGAAATTATAAACGAGCTTCCCAATCCAAGGCCTCATCAAAACACAGTCTCAACAATACTAAAGATACTTGTTGAAAAAGATTTTGCAGGGGTAAATGTAATTGGAAGAAATCACCAATATTATCCGTTGGTTAATAAAGATGCGTATTCAAAGGGCAGTATGAAATCTTTGGTCAAAAAATATTTTGATGGTTCGTTTACCAATGCAGTATCATCAATGGTAAAAGAAAATAACATCAGCATTGAAGATTTGGAGTTGCTTTTAAAACAATTAAAGAAAGGTAAATAAAAAAAATTATGATAACGATCGCCTGGTATTTATTTAAAGTAATTATATGCTCCGGCATTTTATACGGATACTATTATGTAGGGCTGCGTAATAAAATCTTTCACAGGTGGAACAGATTTTATTTACTTGCCTCTATAGTGCTTGCACTCATGATGCCTTTAATGAAAATCAATATTTTTCAAAAATCTGAAGCAGATAAAGGAACTGTAGTTCGAATATTACAGACGATTAATAACAGCGACGAAATAATTATAGAATATAGCAAGAACAGGGGTATTCAATTCAATGCTGAAAATATTATTGTTACGGGATACGTATTAGTTACAATTGTATTTATATATTTCTTTTTCATTGGTTTAAATAAAATATCAGGGCTAAGAAAAAAATATCCGCGAACAACATTCGGAGGAATCAATTTTATTTCTACTAATGCTAAAGGAACTCCTTTTTCATTTTTCAATTCTATTTTCTGGAACGATGCAATTGATCTTTATTCCAGGCAAGGGCAGCAGATCTTTCATCATGAAATTGCCCACATAAAAGAAAAACACTCGTACGATAAAATATTTATGAATGTGGTACTTCTGTTTTTTTGGATCAATCCTTTCTTTTGGTTAATGCAAAAAGAATTGGGTATAATTCATGAATTTATTGCAGATAAGGAAGCAATAGAGGATAACGATACCAATGCTTTTGCAGAAATGATTTTACAAACAGTTTATCCCGAACAATATTTTTTTATTACAAACAATTTTTTTCATTCACCATTAAAAAGAAGATTAATCATGCTCACAAAAAATAAAAATCCTGAAATTACGTACATAAGCCGCCTGCTGGTATTGCCTTTGGCAGCAATCGTGTTTTTTGCTTTCACATTAAAAATGAAAACTATTAAAACGCTGAATAATTATACCGGCAAAAAAATTACCGTCGTTATTGATGCAGGGCATGGTGGGAGTGATAACGGAGTTATAGAAAATAATATTAGTGAAAAAGATTTGACACTTTCCATTGCCAAAGATATTAAGGAGATGAACAAAAATGAAAACCTGGATATTATTTTGTCAAGAGCAGATGACAAACTTCTCACACCGCAGGAAAGAATAAAATTTGCCGAAGCAAGTAAAGCTGATCTTTTTGTTTCCATTCATACAGATGCCGAAGCAAATAAAAATGCCAATAGTGGTCTTTATATTTTCATACCAAAAAATGATAATTCCTATCTTGAAAAAAGTAAAATTTTGGGCACATCTATTATTCAATCTTTTATAAACAATTATCAATTGAACGTTGCAAATGATTTACAACAACGTGAAAAAGGAGTTTGGATTTTAAAAGCAAATCAATTTCCATCTGTGTTAATAGAAGCCGGTTTTCTTACAACTCAAAAGGATTTTAATTATTTAACCAACCCAGAAAACCAACAAACCATTGCAAGAAATATATTGAATGGAATTGAGAAATATGCTCAGCTAAATATTGGATCATCAACTAACGAAACATCAGTTTATGACACTATTCCGTCTAAATATTACAAGAATAAAGAAATAAAAAGTGTTCTGATTTCAGATAAAGAAGATAGTGTTTATATTACTTATAATGACGGTAAAAAAGAAACCATTACAAAAGAAGAATCTGACAAACGCGGATTACTTTTGCCACCCCCACCCCCGGCCCCACCTATTCCTAATGTACCTCCTCCAAACGTTCCACCTGCCCCTCAACCTCCTCCTCCGCCATCTCAAAAATTGACTCAAAATGCATTATACATTTTAGATGGAGATGTTACATCTTATAATAAGATTAAAACCATTAATTCTGGAAACATTGAAAGGATAAATGTTACCACTGGTGAGAAAGCGATAAAACTTTATGGAGAAAAAGGAAAAAATGGTGTAGTAGAAATATTTATGAAAACAGGAATTATTGATAAAAATGTAACGCCACGTGATAACCCCATCAACAATTCATCTGATTTCTTAAGCAGTGATAACACGATAAAAAATAATTCAGGGGCTGATACAATTCCCGACAAGATTTTTACAAAAGTAGAAAACGAAGCAGAATTTCCAGGTGGTAAGGAAGCATGGTTAAAATATATAGTAGGTCAAATTCAAAAAAATCAAAATGATTTTAGTAACAAAGATTATGGAACCTGCTTGGTAAAGTTTATAGTAAATACTGATGGAAGTGTAAGCCAGGTAGAAGCTACAACCATGAAAGATACGCAATTGGCAAAGGTTGCAATTAGTGCTATACGTTCAGGACCAAAATGGCTTCCGGCAACACAAAATAACCATATTGTAGCAGCTTATAGATTACAACCAATTACTCTCACGCAACCAAAATAAAATTTAATATAAGGCTTTGCTTCTAAAATCTTTAAAGCCTTTCAACTTTTGGAAAGTTATAAACTTCCAAAAGTTAGTATTTAAAAGAATTTTCCAGTGGATCGGTATTAAAAAAACAAATCTTCATTTTTAGTTTTTATTACCAATTCTTTCTTATCACTTTTTTCTACCTTCCCTATAATTTGTGCATCAATATTATATAAGGCTGCTTCCTGAATAATTATTTTGGCAAAATCTTCATCAATATAAATTTCCATACGGCAACCCATATTAAATACCTGGTACATCTCACGATCATCAGCGCCACTTGCTTCCTGAATTTTTTTAAAGATTTCAGGTACTTCAAATAAATTATCCTTTATCACGCTGACATTTTCCGGAATGTATTTTAAACATTTTGTTTGTCCGCCTCCACTGCAATGTATAAGGCCATTTATTTTATCAAAATTATTTTCTAAAAGTTTTTTAATTAATGGTGCATAAGTTTTTGTCGGAGAAAGAAGGGCCTCCCCTAAATTCCCTCCAGGGGAGGGAACTTTTGGAACTCCCAAAGAATTACTGATTCTATTTTTCCCGATATACACAACTTCATTACTTAAATTGTTATCATAACTCTCTTTATAATTTTCTGCATAAAATTTACTTAAAAGATCATGCCTTGCCGAAGTAAGGCCGTTACTTCCAATGCCACTGTTGTAATTACTTTCATAAACTGCTTTACCATAAGAGGCCAGCCCGACAATTACATTACCCGGTTTTATTTTTTCATTGGAAATAATTTTTGATTTTGGCCATCTCACAGTCATAGTTCCATTCACGGCAATTGTCCGTACAACATCTCCAACGTCTGCAGTTTCACCCCCGAGGTAATGAATGTTGATTCCGAAAGTTTTCATCAGATCAAAAAACTCCTGTGTACCATTTATAATTTGTTCCAGTACTTCACCGCTAATAAGATTTTTATTCCTGTCAATGGTTGAATTAAAAATAATATTATCATAAATGCCTGTGCACAAAAGATCATCAAGATTCATAACAACGGCATCTTGCGCAATACCTTTCCAAACTGATGCGTCACCGGTTTCTTTCCAATACAAATATGCCAGGATACTTTTGGTACCTGCTCCATCTGCATGCATTACATTTATAAACTCACTGTCTCCTCCCAAGTAATCAGGATAAATTTTACAGAATGCTTTTGGAAATATTCCCGGGTCAAGATTTTTTATAGCAGCGTGAACTTCTTCTTTTTGAGCAGATACACCACGCTTCGAGTAAAGGGACATTTTTTTTAAATTGACTAATTAATCAATGGTAAACAGGTAGTAAGTAATAATCAATAATTCATAATCATATTAAAGATTGTAAAAGTAATATTCGAAAGTGAAATCCCAACTTTCAATTATCTCTGTTAGTTTTGCGAAAACATGGTGGTACATACTGATATAGAAAACTTGCCTCTTTTTAAGAATGCTGTAGTTACTATTGGCACCTTTGATGGAGTGCATACCGGCCACTTGCAAATTATTAATCAGCTTAAAAAAGAAGCAGTAAATATTAACGGCGAATCGGTTATTATAACTTTTCACCCCCATCCAAGGATGGTTATCGATGCTGCATCCCAGGCTTCATCGC
>JBDTYU010000312.1:0-12584 GCA_040005535.1 Ginsengibacter sp.
TTGCTTTCTTTACTTAGGAATTTTTTCTTATAAAAATTTCCATTCGGATGAATTAAAATCTTACAGAACATCCAACATTTACTGTATAATCTGCGAAAGCAGCATCACCTTGTGTGTATGCACCAGTAAGTTGTGTTTGTATTTTATCGGCTACACTTTGTGTTCGATTGCGTTGTACTGCTACAGGCACATAAGCATAAACATTTATCTTTTTAAAATTATAAGTTAACCCCGGCTCTGCAGAAAGAATATATCCGGGCCTTCTAAAGCCTTTGCTGCCACCAATTAGATCGTGAGCTGGTAAACATTCATCGCGAAACCCAAGAGAAGCTGTGAGATTTTTTGCAGAAAAGTTTACACCAGCTCTTATCATATACTGATCCGGAACACTCATAACAAAGCTTCCGTTTTTGAGGCTTGTAGCCGAAGGAATTCCTCCCCTTGAAGTAAGTGTACCATTTTGCTCACGCGGATTTAGCAGGTAATATACATTTCCGTAGCCAGTAAAATTTTTTGAAAAGTTATAATACGCATTCATTTCTGTACTAAACCCTAAGCCACCATCTCCTAATTGAATAGATTGATCAACCGGGCCAAGAAGAAATGTTGTGTCATTCTTATGAAAAATATCATTGTACTTATAGTCACCGGTTGGTAATTTAATGCCGAGTCCAAATTGAATATTTCCTTTTGGCAATTTAGCAGGATCAATAACCCATCTGTATGCAGTAAGGCGAACATCACCCAAGCCAAAAGAATGTGTGCTGAACCTGTTTTTTCCATCGTGTTCGTATAGGGATGACCGTGAGTTGGCTACAATAGGTGCATCAACAGACAATGACCACCATTTATTAAGATTGCGTGTAAGCGTTAGGTCTAACGTATATGAATGATTGATTACTTCAGAGCCATTGGCTATTCTTTGCTTTTGTTCTTTTGTACCTACAAAATGACGGAATGATTTAAAATACCTGTTGTTTACATTCAAAACCCATTTAGAAGGTTTGTTAAATTGTTCAGAATGTTGCATGGTACAAATTCCGCCGGTGCTGCGAATGGCAACACAACCCTGTGCTTTAGCATTGCTGGAAATAATAATTGTAAACAATGCAATTAATAAAATTGAAAATATTTGTTTCATAATAATTTTTTTTATAAGAATGTAATCAGAGTTTCATCTTTAGTTTATCTGCAACAAGATCACCCACTTTTTTTCCATACTCTGTGCTTACAATGCATGAACGATGAAAGTGAATGCCGCCGTAAAATCTTGCCCAGTTATTTTCTTCGGCTGCATCACGAAATGATTTATAAGAACGGTTTTTTATTCCAAATTCTAATTCGGTAGAATCGGTATAAGAAAAATTATCGCCAAAGACACTGGTTAAAGCTTCTGCAGCTGCAGATGAGCATGTGGAGTGGCCACAGGTATATTCAGGAAAGGGCGGAGTTTGTAAATAAGGCTGCCAGTTAGCATCAAAATATTTATTGATTACGGTCTCCGGACGGATCGTATTGTGCCTGTATTTTTCATCCCAGCTCTCTATAAAAGCATCAAACAAGGCAATACTTGTTTTCGTATAGGCATACACGGTAGTTCCAAAATCTTTTTTTGCTTTTTCAGCGGCAATACCTGTTATACTCATCCAGTGACCGGGAGGAGAAAACTTTTTTGTTCCAAACATAACATGACCTGAAACATTTAATTTAAAGGGATTGTCGTCCCAAAAATCTGCCATGTGTTTTTCTTCAGGCGTAAGATTTTCTATTGCTTTCTTTATAAGCATTACCTCCTTGTAATAATCACTGTTAGAATCTTTCACATTAAATTTAAAAGGAGGAGGCGGAATAAACTGCGTGGCACTGTCCATAACCAGGGGCCGTATCTTGTTCCAATGTGGCTCCATTGCCGATGTGTATGCCGGAGGCGTTGGAACCCATCGGCCTTCTTCCTCCGTTACCGAATATTTTTCTGCGCTCCTTGTTTGGGCATAATTATCTTTTTTACTCCATCTTAATATTGCATTGGAGATCGTATCAGAAAATGTCACAGAGTTATCAAAAACATCAGAAGGCATACCATGATCCTGTGCCAGTTTTTTTAAACTGTCCACATATTCATTCATACTACCCTCAGGAAAAGTAACTGAGCTCCCCAACTTACAAAACGCTAACAGCGATGAAAATTCAAAATTAATTTTTTGATTTGCAGGAGGAATTGGTAATGTGTTAAGTCCATTCAACTGCCCACCCAATGATTTATACTTATTTGGATAACCGGCGGCTATTACTTCGTAAGCCGCTACGTTAGCATACAAATAATTGCGTGATGCAACAATAGGGCTAAAATTATTTCCCATAACAACCCCATTCAATTGATAGACAGTTTTGCAATAAAGAATAGGGTCTTCAAAAACCCGGGCATAATCCTTTTTGGAATTACATCCCCACAATATGCCGACTGTCAAATACAACAAAAACATTTTTTTCATATCGAAATAAATTTGGTAAGTAGTAAATAAATAAACGTTGCCGATACATTATACCTGTAATGATCAACCAACCAATAATGCTTTGATGAAAACAATTAATTAAGCATCCAGTAAATCAGGAGGCTGTTCGGGAGAAATGTGAGGATAAGAAAGTAAATTTTTTGAGCTTAATGGAAGCCAGCAATTTCGCGGACTTTTAATTGCTGAAAAAGTTTTTAATATAAATGAATATTGGTCATATTCACTTTGAAGATTTTTAAATGCTGACTTGGAATTATCCGATTTTTTAGAATTATTATTTTGCATCAGGTCATTGGTAATCTTAAAAAAATCGTCTTTAGCTGTTTCAAGATGCATTTTTTTTGTATTGGCAATGCACATTAAGAAGAGCGTATCATTAGCCACTTTCCTTTTTACATATTTGTACAGGATTCCATTTATTTCAATCTCACCATTATAGCGCTGATAAGATGCCCAACTGGTTTGATATGGAAGATGTATAGGAACTTTTAATTCAATCAACTGAGATTCATCATAAGAATTATTATCCAGGCGGGTTTCTAATTGATCATTTACTTTTTGCTGCATGTATTCAACTACTAACCGGTATCCAAACAAGTTGAATAAAAACAGGATAAGAAAAAATAAAGCTGTTAGTTTTTTCACTATTTATTTACCGTAAACGTTTTTCTATCTTTTCCAATGCCCGTTAAAGTTAAAGATTTCCATTGTGTTGGCAAAGAAGTTTTTATTTGTATAAGCCCGGAAGGAGTAATTTCAATTCCGCCGAACCCAAAAAGTACACTCTGCAAAAATCCACCCGCACCTGTGGCAAAATATGGATTAGTGCCTCCGGCAGATTCTGACAGCACACCAAATGGTTCTTTTTTATTAGGTATAAATGATTCTTTAAATGCATTCCATGCTTTGGCAGGCTCATTGAGCCTTGCATATAAAAGAGTAAAGATTGCATGTGTCATTGCCGGAGAACCTTCCCCGATCCGGCTTTCATAATAATCAAGATCTTTTTTAATTTGTTGGGGATCTGTTATTTCCTTTAAAGGATACGCCAGTAAATTTACATCAGCCTGCTTTATTTTTTCACCATGATAAGCTGCGTGTTCTTGTGTAACACCATTACTTAATTTTAGAATAGGGATATTTTTTTCTACATCTATCCATTCATTATCTATTGGCTCATGTAAAATATTCGCAGCCATAACTGCGTAGCGCAGATTTGCTTTTGCTGCTGCATTGGTGAATGCATTATTATCAACGTTCTCTGCAAACTCATCAGCAGCTACTACATTTTTGATATCATATTTTCCAGGACCATTTTTTTCAACCCTGCTCGTCCAAAAATCTGCACACTCTTTTATAACAGGAAATCCTTTTTCTCTCAGCCATGTTGTATCCTGTGTTACTGCAAAATAATTCCATGCAGCAATAGCGACGTCAGCAGTTATGTGATGTTCAAACGGCCCGCTCAATGCCCATACAGGAGTTTCTTCATTACCAGTTGCTGCGCTTTCCCACGGATACATGGCGCCTTTATAACCGTGAGCAAATGCATTGTGTTTTGCTTCAGCCAGGCGTTGGTAACGATATTCTACCATGCTTTTTGCCATTTCCGGATGAAGTACCAGTATGGCAGGAAACATCCATAATTCAGCATCCCAAAAAACGTGACCGTTATAACCCAAACCGCTCAAACCCATTGGTGAGGGGCTATATGAGGTACCTTCTCTTACAAAAGAATATAAGTGATACATAGCAGCATGTACATCCCGCTGACTGGCGTCGTCACCATCAATAATAATATCGCTCTTCCATAACTCATCCCATGCGGCATTATGAAATTGAATTAATTTCTCTGTGCCTTGCAGCTTCGCATAAATTACATATCGTTCCGCTTCATTCAATGGATCATCATGCTGTGCTGTTGTGATTGATGCGCCTGCAATTGCAAAATGATACGCAGTCCCAGCTTTCAAATTTTTTTTGAATTTAGAAAGATGCATATTGTTGTCCCACATCTCGTGTATTAATTGCGGCTCTGTGCCATTGGGTTCATCAAATAAAAATGTTGTTGAAGAAGCAAAGGTTAATTTGCCGGTAGGACTCTTTGCAACAGATGATAGCAAACTTAATTTTACATGCGGACGATCAATTTCATTATAATAATTTTGCACATCTTTTAATGCATCCGGTGCTTCCATAACACTTGCAGGAATTATTTCGATATTTTTTTTGGCAGTGATTGTAACATCAACCAAAACAGTATAGGGCAGGTTGCGTAATGCATAATAGATATAAGAAATTACGGCTTTATCCTGGTAATCAAAAGTTGTTGTAATATTTGCATGCTTCATATCCAGCGACTGATGCATATTTTTCGCATCAGCAGAATTTATACGATGACCATCGATATCCAGATTCATGTTAACCAGGTTGAAGCTTTTCAAAAAATTACTTACTCTTCCCCGGCCATATTGATCGTAAGCTCCATTCAACACAACATCCTTACACTTTAATGGCTCAGCAGAAGATACAATGCCAATAACGCCATTGGCTACTGTTTCGCCATAATAATTTGAAGGATCAATTTTATCAGCAACAATTTTCCAGGTATCTACTTTTTGTGAAGAGGAAATTAAAAATGAAGAGGCCATTAAAATACAGCAAAATAATTTTTTCATACCATGCGATTTTTATCCATTCATAAAGCTTTGTAATTTAAAGTTAATTGCTCTAAAATAAAAAAGAAGATCAACTGGTTTTATAAATATGCAGGTATACCTTACATTACTTACTTAATGAGAGTTTATATATTTGCAATCCTTATAGATTTATATGAAAAAAATCCTGGCATTATTCTTAATTTTTTGTGTCATTATCGTAGTAATAATATATTTTAATCTCCCTGCTAATAATTCCTTTTCAAAAACGATCTATCTAAAAACAAATCAAAGTGCTGCAGAAAGGTTCTTATTTGACGAAAGTAATTGGATAAAATGGTGGCCTTCAGATTTAAAAAATAATCTAGCAATTATAAATATTAAAAATGATCACAATAATTACTCATATAGCCTGTACAAAAAAATGTATGGTGGTATTAATATTGTAATCAAAAAAAATGAAACTGAATTTAGAACCACTATAAACTTATTGTCGTTAGGCAAGGATTCACTTGCTGTAGCCTGGAATTGCCAGCTACCAACAAATGTTAACCCCATCTTTAAAATCAGGAATTATTTTTATGCGAAAAATCTAAAAAGAAATGCAGATGAAATTCTTGAAAATCTCAAATCATTTCTTGAAAATAACGACAGTGTATATAGCATACACATAAAGCAAATTATGGTAACTGATACACTTTTAATAGCTACCAGATATGCGTCTGCAACATATCCTTCTACACCGGTTATCTATGGCTTAATACAAAATTTAAAAAACTATATATCAATAAATAACGCAACTGAAACAAATCCTCCCATGTTACATATAGCTTATGATAGTGGTTATTATAAGACAATGATTGCAGTTCCTGTTAACAGAGAATTAGAGGATAATGGAAATTTTTTATTAAAAAAAATGGTGTCGGGAAAAATTTTAGTTACACAAATAAAAGGAGGGCTAAGTACAACTAGCGAAGCCTTCAGGCAATTACAAATTTATGTTGACGATAATCACTTAAGCTCGCCTGCTATACCTTTCGAATCTTTAATAACTAACAGGATGACTGAATCTGACACTTCAAAATGGATTACCAAAATTTATTATCCTATTTTTTAAGCTCACCCCAACCCTTCACCGGCCTTAGACAAACTTAGGAGAGGGAGTTAGAACCTTACACAAGGAGTTTGATTAGAAAATCAATTTCTGTATGACAATAATTATTTTCCATCTGCAAATTTTATTACCATTACGCTGTCATTATTTTTCGCAAGAATATATGCTTCCTGTTTTCCAATATTTATTTTTTTGATATGGCGAACCTGTCCTTTAATTTGCAGGCCATTAATACTTTCGCAGCTAAACCCGCCATTGCCTTTATTTATAAGCATTGTTCCAAAGTCTGAATCATTTCTCCCCATTTGAATATTATTATCATAAAAATTTCCCAGTAATAATATATCCGGCAAGCTATCATTATTGGCATTTACAACTACTCCATCTTTAAAAGAGCTTAATTGTGCAAGCCATGGAAGCGCAATTGTTGTAAAATTTAAACCTGCCTTGCCGGCAGGCAGGTTTCCCTTGTTCATCAAAATTGCGTTTGCAAAATAATCCGCTGTTGAAATAACGGATGTCTTTAATTTATCTTCAGAAAAAATTTCATTTAGAGAAGCTTTAGCAAAATCTTCAGCATATAAAAATCTCTTTTTTATCAAAGGGATTTGCTTTTGTAATTCATCTTTATTGGAGAAAGGAATTTCATGGTCATCCAGGTAATACGTAAGCACCTGCTCTCTTTTACCATTATCATCGAAGTCGTTGTAATAAAGACGCACGGGTTCTTCAGGTGAAGCAGTTAAACGGTTGTTTAGTCCGAGGTTGCCTGCAATAAGATCAATGTGCCCATCTCCATTAATATCTACGGGTAAAACAAAATTCCACCATCCTTTTTTATCAGTAAGCATTTGTTTTTTAAAGCTTCCATTTTCATTTATAAAAACACATACACCGCCCCACTCCAATGATAGAATTAAATCTTTATTACCATCTTTATTTAAATCGTACCATAATGCGTTTTTTACAAACCCAATTTTAGAAAGCTCTTTATTATACAGTGTTGTAACATCTTTAAAATGGCCATGCTTATCATTTTCCAATAAATAAGATTGAGGAATTTGCCCATACTCCCACGGTACTGCTCTTCCCCCTATAAATAAATCCATATATCCATCGCCGTTAAAATCATAAGGAACTACACAGGATGCTGTGAGATATATATTATCAAAAGCATGATCAAGTTTTGTAAAGTGTTCATGCCCGTCGTTTAAATAAATACGCGGTTGTTGAAAAGGATCATTTCCATAATATTCATTACCACCTGTTGCTATTACAAGGTCTGTTTTTCCATCATTGTTTACATCGACCCATGTGGCATCAACATCTTCATAAGTACTGTCGTTATCCAGGCCGGGCTGATCGGACTTTTCAAACTTTCCTCCTTGTCTTTGAAAAAATATGGCGCTTTTATTTCCTTTGGAAGAACCGATAAAAACATCGTCTAACCCATCGCCGTTAGCATCCCCAACTGCCAGTGCCGGACCTTCCCTTGAAACCATAAAAGGTATTAAAGGCTCCCTGTCAAATTCGATAAAAGGATTTTCTATATGTTTAAACTCTAAGTTTACATCCTTGGTTATATCAACCATTTCTCTTGTAGAATTTTTCCAGTGAGTGGTTAATCTTGTATAATCATACTTTGGAAGACCGGATTGGTACTGAATTTTAATCTGTGAAGAAGCAGCATTCCATTGAATTGATTGATACGTATTATCAGGCCAGATCAATAAAATTGAATCTATTTTGGTTTTATCTAAGCCAATATGCATAGGAATTTCCATACTGGATTGAAAGCCCCTTACAGGATATTTTTCATACGTACGAATTTCATTGCTGTCATACACAATAATTTTTGCTCCTAATGCATTAATATTTAGTGGCGGCCCTTTTAATTTAATTTCCAGGTAAGGTTTTTTGATCTTATCATTTGTTTTATTTTCATAAATTAATGCATTGTCATTAATATTATTTACCACTATATCAAGATCTCCATCATTATCAAGATCAGCATAGACAGAGCCGTTTGAGAATGTTGGCCCGGAGCCTTGAATCTCATTTTTTAAATCCTGGAATTTTGCATTTCCAAGATTTTTATAAAATTTACTAGGTAATTTTATTTCAGGGAATTTATTAATTAGCGCCATGTCTTTATCGCCAATATTCTTATCGCGTATTTTTTCC
Organism: Ginsengibacter sp.; assembly: GCA_040005535.1. Classification (GTDB taxonomy): domain Bacteria; phylum Bacteroidota; class Bacteroidia; order Chitinophagales; family Chitinophagaceae; genus Ginsengibacter. The sequence goes on from JBDTYU010000312.1 coordinate 8,469, forward strand.
TGGATTTCTTCATTTGAGATATAATTTATATAATCCATGTCATTCATTCGCTTTGGTATTCCATTGGATATAAATAAATCTTTTAAACCATCATTATCAAAATCCATCCATAATGGTGACCATGACCAATCTGTGGCAGCTACACCTGCATACAATCCTACCTCGCTAAACATACCATTTCTCCTGTTAAGCTGAAGATTGTTGCGGGTGTATTGATAATTATATCCGTAACCAATTTTCATGTAGAAGGTAGTGTATTCATCTTCTCCCAAAGATCTTTTTAAAATATACCCATCCGAAGGAAGCATATCCATAGATATTACATCAGGATAAGCATCATTATTTATATCTGCAACATCAACACCCATCGTAAACTGGCTGGTATGCATCATTCTATTGGTAAGATCTTCTTTCAAGGTGCCATTATGCTGATTGATATACAGATAATCATTTTCATGAAAATCATTTCCCACATACATATCAGGCCAGCCATCAAGATCAATATCGCTCACGCATACTCCTAACCCATAACTTATAGCAGAACTATTAATCGTTGATTCTTTTGTTACATCAGTAAAAGCCCCCTCCCGACCTCCTCCGAAGGTAGAAGAGATACCATTATTTCTAAAAAGGCGATCTCCGGAAAGTGGGTGATATGTTCCAAGAAATTTATTACGCGGAGCATATGTTCCGTTTTGACGTACTGAATGATTTAATAAAAACATATCGAGATCACCGTCCATATCATAATCAAAAAATACTGCCTGCGTGCTGAAACCTGAAAAATCCAAACCATATTCATGTGCTTCATCTTTATATGAAGGAACACCATTCTTATCTATACCCTGGCAAATAAGTAACTGGTTTTTACTATGCAATATTTCATAATTACCAACTTTACAAATATATATATCGAGTAAGCCGTCATTATTAATATCCACAACTGAAACACCTGTTGACCATCCTTTGTCCTGTGGAATCCTGGCTTCACCGGTTACATCTTTAAATTTTAATTTGCCCTGGTTAAGATAAATTTTGTTATCACCCTGGTTAGATGAAAAAAATAAATCAATAAGTCCATCATTATTAAAATCTCCTGCGCCTATTCCTGCACCATTATAGAAATACATGTATCTAAACATATTAAATTCGGCTGTGGAAGTAAGCTTATTATTAAAATCAAGACCGGTTTTATCAGCATTTAATACTTCGAACGCAGGATCTTTAATAATTTTTGTTTTGCAGGCATTGATGGATGCTATAAGAAGAAAAAGAAAGAGAACAATTTTTATTTTAAAAAGGCGCATGGAAAGTAATTGTTAAAACTTATTTTCTCTTCGTGGATGAATTAATCTTATACATTACTGGATAATCATTGTTCCTGAGAAAAAGTAAGTTGTTGTTATTTGTACCCTGGACTTCTTTAATATCTCTTACCTCTCCATTTACCTGCAATCCTGATTCACCAGGGCCAGATATTGTAAATTCTCCTTTCCTATTATTTATAAGAACATCTCCATAGCTTGCATCCAGGCGTCCAAATTGTGGTGGGAACCATGATTGATTACCGCCCAGAATTAAATCAGGATAACCATCATGGTTTAAGTCTGTTGTATAGATTGCATTTACAGAAGAGAACTGTGCTTTGGGAGGAAGCTTTTGAATTGTAAACTTACCATCACCTTTATTTATTGCAACACACGAAGAAGGATAATTAAATTTTTCTATTATGCTTTTATTTAAAAGCTGGGGATTAAATAATTCCTGAATTGATTTTTTTGCGTAATCGGCATGTTTTAAATTTTCCTTTTTTATTGATGGAATATCATCCTGCATCTCATGTTTTAAAAATACGGGCATATCCTTTCCATCGATTGTACGTGTTAAAACTTTGTTGGTGCTTTCATTATTATTAAAATCGTTTATCCATATTTTTACGGGATTATTTTCATCAGGATTGAGATAGAAGTTTTCACCAATATTCCCTAATACCAAATCCATTTTGCCATCTCCATTAATATCAGTTGCGGACACCGCCCTCCACCAACCAAACATATTACTGAGATTTGTTTTAACTTCTATAAAATGATCGCCACTATAAGAAAAAATTTTAGGTGGCATCCATTCTCCTACAATTATCAATTCATTTTTTTTATCTCCCGAAACGTCTGCCCAGGCTGCGCTTGTCACCATTCCAATTTTAGCAATGTCAGGATTATTAGTTCTGGCGATATCTTTAAAATGTCCTTGCCCATCATTTACAAAAAGATAACTTGCAGGAGTTAATCCATAATTTTGAGGAACACTTCTTCCGCCCACAAATAAATCAAGATCTCCATCACCGTCGAAATCGTTAGCAATGGCGACCGATATATTTGAAGTATTACCTGGGAACGCTGAAGGATCTATTGTGAAATTACCTTTGCCATCATTTTTATACAGCCTTAGTTCCAACTGCCTGTTGCCAGGCAAAAAATTATTTCCACCGGGGCATACCAGTAAATCCAAATCACCATCATGGTCACAATCAAATAATAACACACCTTCATCTTCAAAATCAGCAAAGTCAGTAAATGCCTTTTCTTCTTTTTTTACAAATCCTCCTAATTGATTTTGCAAATATAATTGGCCAGCCTGGCCTGCTGCGCCACCGATATATACATCCTCCAGTCCATCTCCATTCACATCTCCTACGGCAGCTTTTGGGCCTTCTCTTGAAATCATCTCAGGTATATTTCTTTCATTATAATAATCTACATAGTCATTCTCTATATTTTTATTAAAATTGTTTTTTTCAGGCGTAAGCAATGGAGATGAGTTTATATTTACTTTGTTATAATTCATTGGAAGCCGGTTGCTGTTTTCAGCAATAGTATGCAGTGTATTTATTGAAGGGTTTTCGTATAAAGAATAAGTACGGTCCGCCCATATAATTCTCATTGAATCGATTTTGGAAAAATTTCCCAATCCTATAACCTGCTTGTAATCTACAGAAGACTGAAATCCGCGTGCAGGTACTACCTCCCTGCTTAAAATATTTTTACCGATAAATATTTCTATTTTACTTCCAATTGCAAAAGTATTTTTTCCTGTGCCTTTTAAAAGTATGCTGATGTAATTATTTTTTCCAGTCTCCCGGCTATTATTTTTATAAACGAATGCATTTTGATTTACATTATTTACAACGAGGTCAAGATCTCCATCATTATCAAGATCAGCATAAGCTGCACCGTTAGAAAAAGATGGCTGTGTAAAACCCCACGAGTTTCCGGCATCATCAAATTTAAAATTGCCTAAATTTTTATAGGCTTTGTTTACCATTGGGTTTACAGGAATATTCTTAAGAACATCATCAATGCTTTCTTTTTTACCGGTGACCACCATTTTTTGAATAACATCATTTGCAAAAAAATCCATGAAATCAAGATTGGTTACATCCCTGTTGACTCCGTTACAAATATAGATATCGCTTAATCCATCATTATCTGCATCAAATATCAAAGAACCCCAACTCCAGTCTGATGCTGATATACCACTATAATTTCCAATTTCTGAAAATGTTCCGTTTTTATTATTTACCTGCAGGCAATTTTTCATAAACTGATTGTAATATCCTGACTTCACTTTACTATTGTAAAAATCAATATTATCAAATGAGCCCAATGTTTTTAACCTATAATCATCTTTTGGCAACATATCAGTTGTAACAATTTCAGGATAACCGTCATTATTAAGATCAACCATGTCGGTTCCCATTGAAGACATACTTATACTTCCCATCTCAGTTTCTAATTCATCTTTAAAAGTTCCGTCTCCCTGGTTAATGTATAAGTAATCTCTTTCAAAAGAATCGTTGCCCACATATACATCTGGCAAACCGTCGTTATTTACATCTCCCACACTTACTCCTAAGCCAAAACTTACCAGGCTACCATGTATACCTGCTTTTTGAGTGACTTCTATAAAATGACCATTATCGTTTCGAAATAAATGATCACCACCACCTTTTAAAAAAGAAGCTACAGGCCATAAGGAATCCGGAAGATCTCTGCGATTTGCATTATTGAGAGTATTAATAGGCATGGGACTATTATTGATCATAAAACAATCTAAATC
>JBDTYU010000313.1:0-3885 GCA_040005535.1 Ginsengibacter sp.
CTGCAACTCATTCCTGTAATGCTATATGTATGTGTCATAGTTATTTTTCAGGCACAAAGTTACCCGCGATGGTAAAGCAATTGTTATAGAATTTTGTGATTAAGTTATAAAATTTACAGGTCTTTAATATTGTTTCTGTTGGTCTGCTTTAGTGTTTTATAGAAGGATACTATTTTACAAGCTTATATTGTAAAAAATGACAGATATTTTCTGCCCTTTTTATTGATAAAAACATTTATTGTATATTATATAAATCAGGTAAGATAATTATTGATTCACATCAGTGGCCAACCCTTCAGCAATCAAATTAAATAGATCAATTCGTAAAGCAAGCAGATATAAAATAGCTTCCGGTGAGAAACTATATCCTCTGGGCCGGCCTATAGAAAAGCCTTTTTTATTCAATTCTGCACTTTCCTCAATATTCAAATCAGATATTTTTCTTAGAAGCAATTTCACCTGCGGTTCATCATTAAAAATTCTCTGAATAATTTTTTTATTTTCCAAAAGAATAAAATAGGATGTTGCATTTACTCCTACAAGCTGGCCAAGGTTAGTATTACAACCTAAATATAAATGGAGGTATTCATCAATTTTCATGAAGCTGATTAATTACTCCTATTTTTTTGAAATATAGTGCTACTTTAATGCCAAGCCCGATTAATATTATGCCGGTAATTTTTTCCTGTATTCTCCAGAACCTTTGATTTCTTTTTATAAAATTACCTGTCTTGCCAAGCAGGTATGCCACCAGCATAAGAATAAATGTTCCCTGCACGTCGAACCATAGCCCGAGAGAAAAAAGCTGGGCTTTATAAAGTGGCGAACCAATTTGAATAAACTGTGGTAAAAATGATAAAAAAAATAAGGCCACTTTAGGGTTAAGGGCATTGGTAATAATTCCTTGTTTTAGTAATTTCCATTTGTCAACCGATGGGAGCGGGGTGATATCTTTATTGAAATCTGATTTTGTTATAAGAGCTTTTACACCGAGATAAATTAAATACCCTGCGCCTAAAAATTTAATAAGCTGAAAAAGAAATACTGATTTCATTATAATTATTGACAGCCCAAAAACAGCAGCAAGAATATGTACAAAGCAACCAATGAAAACACCAAAGGCAGAAATAATTCCCGCTTTAATTCCCTGTGATATACTTCTTGAAGCAACATAAATCATATCGTTGCCTGGTGTTAGATTGAGCAAGAGCGAAGCAATAAAAAATAAATACAGGTTTTGAATGTTGAACATGAGTGAAGGTTTAGAGGAGTGTTGAAATTTTTCTTCTATCTAAAATTACAAATCATTTCATGGCATTCAAACCATGTTTATGTCTTTACTAATTTATGTAAAAATTGATGGTGATATTCTATAAGTGATTTTAATCTTGTGAATCATGCTGATTAAAATCTATTGGGTGTTATTGGAATTATCATTAGCCCTTTTGCTTTCTTCATCTAATCCTGACCTGCGTTGACGTGCAGATTTAACCTGGGAGCTGCCAAACTTATAGCTAAAGCCAAGCGTAATATTTCGTGGATCCCAGTAAACACGGGCATTTAGATATTGGCCTGCAAAATTACTAGTGCCATACCAATGCAATGTATTGAAGACATCATTAAAGTTTAGCCGCACATTTCCATTTCCTTTAAAAATGTTTTTTTGAAAACCTGCATTCACTCCTGTTAAAGAACGGGTTTTCATTGTGCCCCTGAATAATGAAGGCGAATTATAAAAACTGCTCACACTTGCCGTCCATCCTTTGCCCAGAGTAAAATTATTTTGAATATACCCTCTTAGCGCATACACATTCAGATCAATAGTTCTCCCTACACCAAAATTTGCTAGATTATGAGTGTAATATCCAGTAAGGCCTACAGCAAGTGAATACCATTTTTTTGACCAGGAGTAATTAATGCTAAGGCTTATATTATCCTGCGTAGCAAGATTTTTTGGTGAGTAAAAACTCTTTGTTCCATTCAAGGTATCTGAAATTGAAACTATCACGTCTTTAGTATGGCTATAGCTCAGGTTAGTTACCAGTTTGGAATGAAACACATTTATCAAACTATACGTGTTGGCATATTCTGGCCTAAGAGAAGGGTTTCCTTTAAAGCCTCCATATTCGCTGCCTCGCTTTTCAAATGGATTCAGGTCCTGATATGATGGCCGGTTGATGCGCCTGCTATAAGATATAGTCCACTGGCTTTTAGGGTTTTTTGTAAATGTTATTGCGCCGCTTGGAAAAAAATCTATCAATCTGCGGGTAAAGATTTCATCGTAATTTTTGAAGTTACCATTTCCTTCTTTTGTGAATCCTATTGACTTACCTTTTGTGATCGTATTTTCCATACGCATCCCTAACTGAACCTGTAAATTTTTATAGCTCTTATTATAGTTTACATACAGGGCATTAATGTTTTCCCTGTAAATAAAATGATTGCTTAGGACAGAGTCGTACCAGAGCTTATTATTGCCATCATGATTATAAAAATTGAATAAATTATCACTATTGATGAATGCGATTTTACCACCAAATCCTAATCGTCCTTTTTTTAAATTTTGCTCATAATCTGCTTTGAAACTATATAGATCAATATCAGAAGGTGTGATCATCGAGTAATTATTCTCGTACAAAATATTTTGCTGCAAAGGATCATAAAAAATATTGGGTTGATACTGGTTGCTTCTTAAAGTGAAATAACTATAGTCAGCATCCATATTAAGCTCATGCCCTGAAGAATCCGAATACCGGTAATTAAGATTAATACTAACTGTATTTCTTGATGAATTTATTCTATTGTCTGAAATTAATGTACGGTCTGGAGTTTTAGTAGGAGCGTACAAAATGTAGCTTATGTTATTACCCATTGTGCTGTCTTTGGAAAAATTTCCATTTAGTAAAATACCGATCGTATTTTTTTTATTAATAAAATAATCAGCCCCTGCTTTGATATTGTGTGATGTGAACCGGCTGATTGTGGCGCTGTATGAATCAAAAACAGTATCTAAAATGCTACGATACACATCGAGATCAAATTCATTGATCCCCTTATTAAAATTATAATTTGAAAAAATATTGATATTCTTATTGCGATGATTTAATGAAACGCCTGCATTGTGTTTCCCCCAAATTCCCTGTTGAAAATCGTACTTTATATTTCCATTGGTTCCATAACTTTTATTCTTTGTTAATTTAATATTTATAATACCTCCTGTTCCTGCTGCTTCATATTTTGCAGAGGGGTTATTGATAATCTCAATAGATTCAATAGAGCTTGAACGCAGGCTTCTTAAATAACTGCTCAGGTCTTTCGCCGTAAGTGGTGAGGGTTTACCATCAATGTAAATCTGCACACTACTTTTACCTGCAATCGAAATATTATCTTCCTGGTCAACAAGCACACCTGGCGATTGCCTCAAAAGTTCCAGCCCATCAAGTCCATTGACAGTAATATTATTTTCAACATTAAAAATTATTTTATCTGCCTTTACTTCTATTACAGGTTTATTTGCTGCAACTACTACATTGGTAAGGCTGCCAATACTTTTTGATACAAAAATTTCAGGTACCGTTAGTTCATTTCCATTGTATGCAAACTTTTGTGAATACTTATTTTTAAAAGCCACGTTAGAAATTTTTACAAAATAATTTCCGGGTTTAATAGAAATGAATTCATAAACCCCTAAACTATTGCTGACACTCATTTTTACCAATGCGCTATCAGCGGCTTTGTATAAAAAGGCAGTAGATGCCGGTACCGGAATTCCAGCTTCGTCTTTTATAGCTCCACTTATTTTTTGGCTATAACTGTGCATAATCAATATGGAGAAAAAAAATATAAACAGGTATCTCATTCTGGTAAGTATGATTATTTAATAAT
>JBDTYU010000314.1:0-6108 GCA_040005535.1 Ginsengibacter sp.
ATTGTAAGAATTGCCCTTGGTTTTATTCTGTTTTGGAAAGGAATCAATTTTATCCGCGACTCATCCGATCTGCAGTCAATGCTGCAAAGAATGTCTATTGGAGTAATTGATAAAAACTCTGAATGGATAGCTTTTCTTATTACTTATATAAATTTATTAGGAGGTTTGTTTATTGCCGTTGGGCTTTTTACAAAAACTTCATGTATTGTTCAAATCCCTCTTCTTATCGGTGCTGTGTTTTTTGTGAACAGCAGGCATGGACTTAATCAAAGTAACTTCGAGCTTATACTTTCTGTAATCGTTCTTCTCTTACTTATTCTTTTTGCTATCAAGGGAAGCGGTGCACTTTCTGCAGATGAATATTTCAGGAGTTATTATAAAGCAGGCTCGGAAGAAGGAAATACAAAGAAGTTTCTTTAATAAGATATTGCACATTTATTTGTGTGGTTGGGAACTCCCTTTTTTAAACTCTTCTATTTCATTAATAAACTCCATTGCTTTTGTAACTGATTTCCAATCTGAACCATTTAACAATGATCTCACCCAACCTTTACTTATATTTTTATAAGAAATATTTTTATAAAGAAAAAGAGCAATTGTTATAAATGCACCTGTGAAAATACTCATGAAAATCCAAAATGTTGCACCACCCGATCTTATCATTTCCTGTGTAATATAAAAAGTACCATAAAACGGAAGCTGTAAAAAAGACACTCTTACACTTCTTATGATCGATGTTTGCAAAAAAACAAGCTTTTGTTGTGTTTGTACAAGACTGTCACTATAGTCCATATCCGCGATAATGAATATTTGCCTTATATAATCAAGTATGGTAATAGAGGTAATTAAAACAATGCATCCGGCAGAAACTGTGAAATAGGGATTTCGATAATATCTGAATAATATTTCCAAAACAATCCATATAAATAAAACCCCGAATACTATGCATAAAATTTTGGACAGTAAAAGTGATCTGAGCTTAGCCTTTGCTTTAATATGCTGCAGCATTGCGAAGCTTTCAAAATTTAATGCGAGGGATTTCATATTTAATATTTTAGCATCTTCCAGCTTTTCATCATAAGCTTTCCAGAGATTTTGTAATTGTATATCTTCCATCTTAAAATTTATTATAGAGTAAAAATTTTTGTTTTAGCTTTTCTTTAGTGCGGTTGATTTTCGTAGCAACATTGGTTTCTGTAATTCCTAAAATTTCTGAGATTTCGCTATAGCTTTTTTCTTCTAAATACAATATCATTAACGCACGATCAAGTTCTTTGAGTTCGTTAATGAACTGTTGGAGAAGGTTTATATTTTTTTCTGCTTCATTATGTTCGTCTTTTTTATCTTCTACATCTATGAGATGTTCCGCAATAGAAATAACCGGACCTGATCTTTTCTCTTTACGATAAAACGAAATGGCAACATTGAGTGCGACACGATACATCCATGTCGAAAATTTATGATCGGTATTGAAGCTATGGCCTGATTTCCATAAATGGTAAATAATTTCCTGTGCTAAATCTTCCCTGTCATTCTTGTTGGCGCAATAAGAATTGCAAATTTTGAATATAATCTTTTTGTTATCCTGTATCAGGTTTAAAAAATCTTCTTTAACAGGTTCTTTGTTCATTAATCTGAGATAATATTCTTTTCTTTATTATTCGCAGGAAGGTTACAAAAATCACATTTTAAACATAAATTATTTTTTGTGTTGCAGTAGTTATATCACGAATTATTTTATAAAGCTGATGGAAGATCAATATAAATTATGTGCAGGATGGTTTTACTAAATATTAACCGTTAGCTGATATTATATACATTAATCAATAGAAAGTAAATATTTAAACTATAATCTTCTCCAGTGTATCTAATTTATCATTATTTATCCATGCACCAAGTCCTGCTGTATCTGGTACTTCAACAATGCCATTCTCTTTATAAACAATGCCACCACTTACAGGATCCTCCGCAAACATCAAAGGAGTATCGAAATCACAATGCAATATATTTTTACTGCACAATGCCAGGTGTGCATTTGCCGTCATTGTTATTTTCGATTCCATAAAACCACCTATCTGCATAGTCATATTTTCTTTTTCGGCAAGTGCAATAATTTTTTTTGCTTTTAATAAGCCCGATGACTTTCCTAATTTTAAGTTGAACATATCGCAAGCCCCTAATTGTATGAGCCTTTCCGCATCATGATGATCGCTGCAGCTTTCATCCGCCATCACCGGTATGAGGCTTTTCTTTTTCACTTTTTTTAGATTCATAAAATTCCAGCGGGGAATGGGCTCTTCACAAAATTCAATATTATAATCTTTCAAAGACTGTAAAATTTTAATGGCGGTTTTTACATCCCAGCCCTGGTTGGCATCAATGCGTATAGGTATTTTTTTGCCTATTGCTTTGCGGATAGCTTTTATCCGGGCGACATCAATGTCTTTATTTTCACCAAGTTTTACTTTGATAACAGAGTAACCGGCTTCTTTTATTTTCAAAGCATTCATTGCCATTTTTTGCGGATCTCCTATGCTGATCGTATAATCGGTAATCAATATTTTATTATTTTTTCCACCAAGAAATTTATACAAAGGAACACCGGCATATTGTGCGGCAATGTCGTGCAGGGCAATATCAAAAGCACTTTTTATGCTTGTATTGGCATAAATTATTTTGTCCATCATGTTCATGCAACCTTCTATATCCAAAGGATTTTTTCTCTTTAACTCTTGAGCAAAATATTGTCCCACAATAAAACAGGTCGATTGATTTTCACCATTGATGGTCATAAAAGGGCTGCATTCACCAAAACCGCTGATGCCTTTATTGGTGCGGATTACAACGATTACATTTTCTGCATTTATAATAGTGCCGAGAGAAATAATAAATGGCTCTTTTAAAGGAATAGATAATTTGTACAATTCTATTTGTGTGATTTGTAAATCCTGTACTGTCATTAGATTCTTATTTAATAATATCTTAATTAAGTTTTAATAAAAAAGTTGAAAACATAATCACCGATATGCAGTATTTTCAAAAGTAGAAAAGGTTTCATTTTTTTTTTACTTTATTCAGCTCACACAATTCACTTTAATTCTATTCTTACTTTTTGACCGTTGGTATATATGAGTACAATAAATGTTGCATCCATATCCGGATAACGCTTTAATAACTGTGATTTAATATTTTTATAAATTCTTAATTCAGGATAAGCAGGAACCTTCAATTCCTGGAAAGACCATGCTCTTACATTTATTATTATTGAATTGCTGTCGCAAAGAAATTTATTTTTATTTATAATAAAGAAAGACTGCAATGCTTTACTGCTCCCTGTTTTTTTAATACATATATACATATCGGGAGGTTTGGAACTGAACAGGCTGTGTGATAACCAGAAATCCCAATAACCAAAAAAGTTCAATACAGGTAATACGCCAAATAAAACAATTATAAGTTTATTCCAACCTTTTTTAATTGATTGCAATTCTAATGATGCAGCGGGATTGCAAATAAACAATACATACAGCAGTAATATCATACCAATATTCCACGGCCATATAATTATATCATAATTTATTCCAAACGGACCAAATATAGCGAGTATTAAAAAGTGCATTAGTATAAGGAAGATTGCGGCAATTTTTCTTGTGCGTTGAAAAAATAAACAAATACTTAAGCATACTTCAATAATGCCTGAGAAATGTCCTATATGATAAATTAAAAAATTATATAAATGCGAATTGCTTGTATGAAAAATCCCTGATCGGGTTAAGGCATTTTCTATGCTTTGAGAAAATACTACATTCATTTTACTAAAGCCACTATAGAAATATACTGCTGCAAATATGAAAGCAATTATGGAAACCGCACTTTTATCATTTTTATAATTGATAACTAATGCAAGTATTATAAAAATATATTGATACTCCCACGGTTGCCAGCGGTTTTGATCTAATAAGCATGAAAGTACTTCAATAATAATTACACCTATCTGCAATAATTTGTTTTGTGGAAATAACAATAAAGCTAGCAATTCCAAAAGAGAAACAATAAAGAGGAAAAGGTGTATGGAAGAATGAACAAATAAAGAATTGAAGGGAGGAACAACTGGAAAAAGCCTCTCTGCCAGCCATACTTTCCACGAAATTACTTTTGCTGCAAGCCAGAAAAAGCAAACAAGCCTTGTGACTATTATTTTTTTTGAAACAATAGACAAATTGGAGAAGGACATAAAGAAATAATTGCTGTAAAAATTACTACATTCTAAAATCTCGCCAATAATTTAAAATTAATTAGCCGTGGTGTAAGCCTGTTTGGTATACTAAACGTATTGTTGGCAAAATCTTTTATAAGCTGGTACGATATTGTATTGGCCCTGTCAATAATATTAAATACTTCAAGACTTGCCCATATATTTTCAAAACTTCTGAAAGGAGAGTGACTGCGCCGTAATGATTTTTCACTTAATAGCAAAGCGCTGAAACCGATGTCCACTCTAATGTAGGGTTCTATAATTAATGCGTTGCGGTACTTAACGCTATTGGGAATATTGTAGCTCATATTGCTTCCATAAATCATGTTGAGGTGCACCCTAAAATTTTTATTGGTGCTCAAATAATCCTGTAGAAATAATCCCAGTGTCAGCAACCTGTCTGTAGGTCTTCTTACATAACCAACATCAGTTCGTACACTGTCTGCAACAACCTGGTCGGTAGTTTTTGCAGTTATAATTTCGCCTGTTGCATTTTTGTAAGCATAATAAAAATCATTATCCAAATTTTCTTTTGTCTGGCTCACGCCAATGCTCAGCCAGCTTTCAGCGTCTTTTACAAACTCCGTAAAAATTCTTGTTTCAATTCCTGTTGCGTAAGCTTTTGCATTATTGTTGCCATAATATCGTATGCGAACATTGTCAATATCATAAGGGTCCACATCCGTTAATGATTTGTAATATGCTTCTGTAGTTATACGCACCGGCCTGTTGGCCGTGGGAAAATTGTAATCGAAGCCGGCAACAATCTGAATACTTTTTTGACTTTTTAATGCAGTGTTGATGGTACCATCATATCGTCTCATTTCACGATAAAAAGGTGGCTGGTCGTAAACACCGGCAGCTGCTTTAAAAACAATATCTTTTTTCCAATTAGGCTTATAGCTTATCTGGGCCCGCGGGCTAATAATAAATTCACCGTTGAGCGAATTATAATTAAACCGTACACCTCCTTGTAAAGTAATGTTTCTAACGGAGTCGCCTAAACGAATATTATCCTGGACATAACCAGTATATTTATCAATAATAAGATTTGATTTGGACTTAAGCACATTGCTCAGGTTGAGTACATTCGGATTAAAAGGCAAAGAATATCCTGCACTGTCCTGGAACTCCCATTCATTAAGCTTGTCATGTATGATAGTGTGGTCAACACCTGCTCCCCATTGTATAAAATGTTTTCCTTTATCAAAGCTTCCTTTATGACTCACGTTATATACTTCGATATTGAGTTTGTTGCGGGCATAGTTTTGAAATATTCCTGCTCCTAGCGGGTTGATGATTTGCCCAAATGTTGACTGAGTTTTGTCAAAATTTCTTTCACCAAAAAGATAGACACCTGTAATGTCGAAATTTTCATTTTCATTATCAGCGTAGCGATTCGCCATCCATTTTAGTTTAACTCTTTTGTTTACAGATTGATTCAGGCTAAGGCCAACCAGGCTGGTATTATAGTTATCTTTTTCCTGTCCATCAAAAAATATATCAAGTCCCAAATTAGCCGTAAACAAAGGCGAAAAAACTGCTGTTGATTTTTGTGCAGATTCGGGCACGAGTGTAAACTTAGAACCGGAAATAATTGTCAGCAATTCAAGTTGTAGTTTCTGTGAGAGTCTGTAAGTAATAAATGCCTGCAGGTCTGCAGCTGAGGGAACGTAATTTCCTTTTACTTCCTGGCTGCTTAATAAATTTTTATTTGTTTTGCTGCGAACGCCAAACAGCCAGGTTAGCCTTTGGTTTCCTGTAGAACCTTCGACATGAAACCCTTGCTCCAAAAGGCTTACATAGGCAGAGCCGGCAAAGGAGGATGGCTTTTTATATTGTATATCGAGAAC
>JBDTYU010000315.1:0-10339 GCA_040005535.1 Ginsengibacter sp.
GGGACACATATAGTAAGGAAGCTTCTGCATAACAATTTTTAGAATCAGCATCTGCCACAGCTATATATTTATTTAAATATTCTCGGGATTTATTCACATCACGCTTATAATAATAGTTATATAACCAGTAAAAAGCAGGGGCAAAATTTGGATCTGCTGCAATAGCCTGGTTATAATACTTCATATAAATTTGTTCTTGTCCATAACCCTGAGTTTCATAAATTCTACCAATCATAAACGGGGCTCTGGCATTCTTTGGATCCATCGAAGCAGCATTTTGATAAGCAACAGTTGCATTAGCACCATCGATCATCTTTCTATAAGCATCTCCAATAAGCACCTGTAATTGTGAATTCTTTTTATCCTTATCTGCCGCCAGTTTTAATTTTTCAATTGCATATACAGGATCACCATTCCGGGCATCAATGTTTGCACGGCCTACCGCTGCCAGCACGCCCGCATCTTTTCCCTTTGTCAGGCTGATTGCAGTTTCAAAACGGTTACGGGCATCTTCTTTTTTGCCTTCCATTAATTCAATTTCACCCATGCCAACGAGCATCAGAGGTGCATTGGGATTTGACTGCAGGGTTTTTTGATACAATGTTTTTGCTGCTATTGAATCAGGAGTGTCCGAATTTTGCAGATAGGTCTGCCCAAGCCAATATGCAGCCTCGACATTATTTGGATTTGCTGCCAGCAATTTCTCAAATACACCTTGAGCACTGGTAAATCTTTCGTAGTTTAAAAACTTTTTTCCGTCATCAATACTTTGTGCAAATAAACCACTTGCTAAAAAAATAAAAGATGCCAGGAGCGTAATTTGTTTCATTTTTCTCATTTTTTTGATTTTGATTGATAACTTATTTATTGTGAATTTAATTCTCTTTTATTGAGAGTTTAATGTTGCCGAACGTATATTGAAATTCATTTTTGTCGGCCCTAAATATGCCCGCCGAAATATTAATTGTCCTTTTTCGTATTCAAGAAAATTAGCAAATCCTGAACCAAGGCCATTATAATTTTCCTTTAGTATGTAATACAAACCACGTACCAAGGGATAACGCTTTCTCATAATATTTGCCTGGTAAGGTTTTATAAATGTTTTTTCCGGACAATTGCATTCTATGGAAGCAATTTTCACATTTTTTAAAAAGCTTGTCTGTGATGTATCTTCCTTATTACCGATCCAACTTACTCCTATAAAACCGATAACATTATTATTTTTGGAAACGTAATTAATTACTTCCTGGCTATTTTTTTCTGCAAAAACTTTTTTAGCATCAAATGGTTTTCCTTTAAGGATAGAATCAATTGCATAACGAACCGTACTTGTCGAGCTCAGACCATCAAAAACTGCAGTTTGCATATCTCCTGTAGAGCCATCTAATATGCCCCGAATTTTACTCATTGTAAAAAAAGAATCAGGTGCATGATTGCTTACAATTATTGCAATGGCATCGTTGGCAACTTTGGACCATGTTGGCGAATATTTCAGACTATCCTTATAAAATTTTTCTTCTTCGTCGGTAAGTCCTCTTGTTACAATTATCATTCTTGTACTGTCTTTTATTAAATCTCTGAAACATTGAGCTTCTGGTTTATATTCAGCAATAATTTTTGCCCTGGGGTATATTGCTTCAAATACTTGTATTTCAGAATCAATAACCGGCTTAAATGATTCATCAACACTTATGTATATAGTACCACTATTCTCTGTATCAAGGTCTGTGCGGTCATTGCCACCATTACAGCCAGAAAAAATCATCATTGTCAAAGTTGCTATAACAAGCACCCTGCTCACTCTATTTTTTTTAAATTTAAGATTCATCTTTCTTTAAAATAATCTTTTTTTATTCCCCTGTAAATTCTCCAAGCTCCATAAATTATAACTAGTACTGCGAAAATTTTTGCAGGTACCGTATCAGTAAAACTATTATAAAGATGAAATTGTTTAGCGAAAAAAATTAGTATACCTACTCCTATATATATAAATCCCATACCAAAATCAGTAATACTTTTCATCAAAACATATCTCTTCGTTTTGGGATCAGGTGTATTTTCAAATTCTTCCAAACTCATAAAATAAAATTTTTTTTGGTTGTGGCAAGATAAAAATAAAATAGAGAACTCATCTTTAAAAATACAGGTAACCTGCTGAAATATCATTAAAATTATTTCTAAAATTCACTGGTAAACTTTACAAGAACAGTACAATAAACTGATGCATTCTGTCTTTTACTTTTTCCCGGAATCCAAAAAGACATTTTTTTCAAAACCTTTAAAACTTCGTTATCAAAAATTTCACCACCAGATTTTACAACATGAAAACTCTCTAAGTTTCCATTATAATTTACTACAAATTCCATTTTAACTGTTACATCTTCCCCCTCTTCCCATTACCGGGTGAATGAATATTTTTTTTCAAAAAAGAAAGCAGCGCATTAATACCCCCGGGATACTGGCGCATAATTTCAAGGGTCGCTACATGAATTTTTGATCTATCCGGCTCTGGTAATCTTATAATGGTCGTCCCGGTATTTACACTCACAATACCTTTATCAAACCCGTTTGCATTCGATTCCAAATTAATTTGTGAAGCATGTATATCCGAAACAGACGGTTGAATTTCCGCAGGTGTTGCAGGTAAACTGTTAATGTTGTCTGAAGCAACAATCACACGCTGTCTCTCAGCATTAGAAATTTTTTTTTCTGCAGCATTTTGTTTAATGTTTTTTTATTTTCCTGCAGTAAAATATTAAAGTTGGAAATTTTCGTCAGATATAAATGTACCGGGACGCATCCCTCGTAAAAACTGTGGATGAGTTTTGACACAACAAAAAACAAACTTAAAATAAGCACCAGGCTAATAGTAAAAAATACTGCAATACTTAAACGGCTTTGATAAAATTTTCTGAGGTCGTATGCTCCATACTCTTTATTACGGTTTTCAAAAATGATGTCCAATAAATTACTTTGAAGAATAGTTTGCGGGTCATGATGATTTTTTTATAGAAATGCAAATGCATTTCAGCATGAAAAATTTTTAAATCAAAAACCGGCGCCGTTTAATTAAGATGCGTTATTAATTTTATTTCACACTAAACAATTTAATCTTCCCGTATTATTCGAATTAACAGTAAACTTTACAGCTTTTAAAAACAAGATTCCTTAACATCAAACTCTAACTCTAAAACTTTAGACTTCTAAATCCTAAATTTGCCTCCAAATGAAACCATCATTACCACAGGGCACCAGGGATTTCGCTGCTGAAACATTGCGCAGAAGACGATTTATTCTTGATACTATCAAAGATGTTTTTGAGTTGTATGGCTTTGAGCCGCTGGAAACACCGGCAATGGAAAATATTGAGACGCTTATGGGTAAATATGGTGATGAAGGAGATAAGCTCATTTTTAAAATACTTAATAACGGGCTTGATAATCCTGCAAAAAAAGATGCAGCACAAAAAAGTTTTGAAAAAATTCTTGCAGGCAAAAATGAAAAGAACATTACAGAAAGAGCGCTTCGATACGATCTTACTATTCCATTTGCTAGATATGTTGCAATGAATTATGGCAAACTAACGATGCCGTATAAACGCTACCAGATGCAAACTGTATGGCGGGCCGACAGGCCTCAAAAAGGAAGATACAGGGAGTTTTACCAATGTGATGCAGATGTTGCCGGAACTATGTCGCTTATAAGCGATGCAGAGTTTGCAGGAATTTACCTGCAGGTTTTTAAGAACTTGAAAATTAATGTGGATATAAAAATCAACAGTCGTAAAATACTTTCTGCACTTGCAGAAGTATGTGGCGGCGCTGATAAAATGATTCCCATCACTGTAGCTATCGATAAATTTGATAAAATTGGCATTGAAAAAGTAAAAGAAGAATTGAAGGAAAATAATTTATCTCCTGAACAGGTTTTAGTAATTGAAAATTATTTACAAATTGAAGGCAGTAATGATGAGAAGCTCGATAAAATAGATAGGTTATTGGGCCATGTTGAAAATGGGAAAAAAGGAATTGAAGAATTGAGAAGCATTTTAGATTATATAAAAGAATCTGGCGATGAAACAGAAACTGGCGAAATAAATATTGACTTCACATTAGCAAGAGGCCTTAATTATTATACCGGAATTATTTATGAAGTAAAGGCAAGGAACGTTGATATGGGAAGCATTGGCGGTGGAGGCAGATACGATGATCTCACCGGTTTATTCGGATTGCCAAATGTTCCAGGGGTAGGTATAAGTTTTGGGATCGACAGAATTTATGATGTTATGGATGAATTAAATATTTTCCCTGAAAAAATAAATAAGTCAACAACCGTTTTGTTTTTTAATCTTGGTGAGAAAGAATCAAGGCTTGCTTTTAAAGAAATGCAAAACCTCAGAAACAATAGAATAAGTTGTGAGCTCTTTTATGAAAATGCAAAAATGGACAAGCAGTTTAAATATGCGTCAAAAAAAAATATTTCTTTTGCAGTAATTATTGGCTCAAACGAACTCGGGCAAAACAGGTGCACAGTAAAGAATTTATTAACAGGTGAACAGGAAACTATTCCCTTACAAAATCTTTCTTCATATTTTAAAAAATAAACAGGTTACTTTATCCGGAATTTGAGATTAATAAAAAATGAATTAGTTTTTCCCAAATATCATAACGATCATTCATAAAATACAGAAATCAAAAATCTTAAAACAATTATTATGAAATCTTTTTTCAGGCTAACGTTTACATTTTGTGCAGCGGCTATTTTATTTTCAGCATGCAGTAAAAAAAATGAAGAAGGTAAAATGATACCCAAAAATGCAATGTTTGTTGCTTACCTCAACACAAAATCTCTTAAAGAAAAACTTACATGGAATGATATTAAACAAACAAGCTGGTACAAGCAGGTTTATGCTGATACAGCAGCTAAAGACTGGATGAAAAAGCTTCTTGACAATCCTGAAAACAGCGGAATAGACCTTGATGGAGGTTTAATACTTTTTGCAGTAAAAAATATAGGAACAGATGGTGAAATGATGTTAGAAGGAAGGGTTAAAAGTAAAAAAGATTTTGAGCAGTTCAATAAAAACCTTGATGCAACAGCCACTACAAGAACTGATGGCGATTTAAGTATGCTTACTTTAAAAGATAAAAGTGTTGTTGCATGGAACGACAAGAATTTTGTTTATGCAGTTAACAAAAGTTCGTTTGGCCAAAAATATTCTTTCCCCGGTGATACATTAAATAATAGTAATGCGATGGCTCCTGCTGCGGATCAAAGCATGGCACTTTCTGCGGTGTGTAAAAATCTTTTCTCTTTAAAGTCTGACAGCAGCCTTGAGAAAAATGAAAAATTTTCAGATCTTCTTAAAGAAAATGGCGATATCCATGGATGGGTAAATACTGAAGAAATTATGAAGAGCTCACCCTCATTAGGGATGGTGGGTATGCTAAAGCTCGATGTATTTTTAAAAGACAATATAAGCACGTACACTGTAAACTTTGACAATGGAAAAATTAATATAAAGCAGAAGGGATATGCAGGAAAAGAATTCACCGATTTCCTGAAAAAATATAGTGGTGGAAATATCAATACAGATATGATTAAGACGATTCCTTCAACAAATGTATTCGGTGTTCTGGCTATGAATTTTAAGCCCGAAGGAATTAAAGAACTTATAAAACTTACAGGGATGGATGGGTTCTTGAATATGTATACAGGGCAAATGGGTTTCAACCTTGATGATTTTGTAAAAGCCAATAAAGGTGATATAGCGGTTGCTGTTACTGATTTTAAAATGAAGACCGATTCATTTAATTATAAAGATGAGCAGGGAAATACAACCAACTCTAATGTATTTACCAAGCCTGATTTGAATTATTTATTTTCAGTTGGCATAGGTGATAAGGCCAGCTTTCAAAAGCTAATTGATGCCGGCAAAAAATTAACGAGCCAAATGGGAAGAAACGACACCACAATTTCTTACGGGCAAAATGATAAGTTATTTGCTGTAAGCAATCAGCAGCATTTTTTAAATGACTATCTCGCTGGTAACAGTAAGAATAAATATGATTTTATTGATAAACTTAGCGGACACCCGATCAGTATTTTTGTTGATATTCATAAAATACTTTCTGTTTTATCAGTAGAAAAGAAAGGCAATGCTGATGATGAATTAATAATGAATGAAAGCCTTAAATTATGGAACAACATTTATGTAACCGCCGGTGAAATGGATAAGGATGCAATTACAGGAAAGACAGAAATCAATTTTGTGGATCAAAATACGAATAGCTTAAAACAGTTAAATCATTATTTTGATGAAATTGCAAAAGTGGAAATGGCAAAAAAAGAACGGCAAAAATCTGAAATGAAAATCGATTCTCTTATGATACCACCCCCAATGGATACAGTTGGTCACAAATAAGTTTAATAAATTATTTTATTTAAAAAGAAGATGAAATTAATATGCAGATAAACCTGCAGGAAGTTGTACCTGACTATATTGAAAAAGAAAATATTAATAGCTCGCAGATATGGGGTAAAAACATATCAATTGAAAAAGGAGAACACCTTCATATTGTTGCTCCTTCAGGCAGAGGAAAAACTTCTCTCATGCATTTTATTTATGGATTAAGAAAAGATTATACCGGCGTTATTTCTTATGACGATACTGACATTAAAAAGCTTTCTCCGGAAAGCTTTTCTTCATTCAGGCAAAAAAATATGAGCATCATATTCCAGGATTTAAGATTATTTCCTGAACAGAGTGTAAAAGAAAATCTTGAAATAAAAAGATTGTTAAATCCATATCATAAGAGTGGTGCAATTGATGAAATGGTACATCGCCTTGGCATCACTTCAAAACTTAACAAGCCTGCTAAAACATGCAGCTATGGCGAGCAACAGCGTATTGCTATTATAAGATCACTTATGCAGCCGTTTGATTTTTTATTACTCGATGAGCCTTATAGCCACCTTGATGATGCCAACCGTCAAAAGGCAATGGAACTTATTTATGAAGAATGTGAAAAAAGAAATGCAGCAATGGTTTTTGCAGATTTAAAAGAGTTGGATTTTTTTAAAGGAGAGAAGGTTGTGATGTTGTAAGGCCTCACCCCAACCCATCTCCGAAGGAGAGGGACGTTACTTGTTTGGTTTTCAAATTAAAAACAGAAAAAGCAATTCGTGTAATTAGTTATAGTTAGCATAATAACAAAATGGAATTATCTTATAAAAATATACAACCGTTACTTATTACGGGAAAAAATATTTCCAAATGGATGGGTTATTTCGGTCTCGGTATTGGTGTGCTTTTGTTATTGGTTTCTATGCAAATGTTCATAAACATTCAGCAGCTTCTTAAAGAAAACAGTCCACGCAAAAATGGTTACGATTTTTTATCAATCTCAAAAATTGTTACCAATGAAAATATGGGAAGTGATAATACATTTAATGATTCAGATGTAACGGGGCTGAATAAACAACCAGGCATTGATGGTATTTCTCCATTGATTGCAAACCAGTTTAGAGTAAAGGCAAGCGCCGGAACTATCATTCCTTTCAGTACTGATCTTTTTTTAGAAAGTATTGACAATGATTTTATCGATACAGTTCCACCTTCGTTTACATGGCAACCTGGCCAATCAACAGTTCCAATCATTTTTTCTTCAGACTTTTTGGAGATGTATAATGTATTTGCACCTGCCCAGGGTTTGCCACAACTCTCTGATAAAACCATCTCTTCAGTTAATATCATTCTTGAATGTTACGGAACAGATGGAATCCAAAATTTCAAAGGAAATATTGTTGCTCTGAGTGATCGAATTAATTCAATATTAGTACCCAATTCTTTCATGACATGGAGCAACCAGGAATTTAGCGGAGTTACGAAAGTGAAGCCATCGAGAATATATCTCAAAACAAAAGACGCAAACAATCCACAGCTTCTTACTTATCTTGAGCAAAACAATTATCATCTTAATAAAGACAAAACCAAATTCGGAAGGGTAAAAAGAATATTGCAAAATATTGTAAGTGCGCTTGCTGTTTTCGGCATTCTCGTAATTGTAATGGCCCTCATGCTTTTTTCATTCTACCTGCAGTTGATGATCGCAAAAAGCAAGGATAATCTGCGTCTATTGCTCACGTTAGGTTACTCACCACAATGGCTTGGTAATAGCGTTGCTAAAACCTGGTTGCCCGTGTATATATCAATTATTTTTGTTTCTCTTCTTGCAACGGTTGTTCTCAATATTTTATTCGTACAATTATCTTTTGTTGACAGGGCTAATCTCTCATGGTTTTTACATTGGAGCGTTATAGTGACAGCATTGTTGTTGCTGCTGCTTACAATATTTATAAATTCAAGAATAGTAAGGAAAGAATTAGTTAAGATTATTGATTGATACTTGAAGCTGATCAGCCTTTTATGAAATATTCTCATAAATTACCGCTGCCCCTTGCCCTACTCCAACACACATTGTGGCAAGTCCGTAACGGGCGCCTCTTCTTTTCATTTCATATAATAAAGTAGTGGAAATCCTGGCGCCACTGCATCCCAGCGGATGACCTATTGCAATGGAGCCGCCGTTTACATTTACTTTTTGAAGGTCCAATCCGAGTTCATGAATGCAGGCAATCGCCTGTGAGGCAAAAGCTTCATTCAATTCAATTAAGTCAATGTTACTAACGGTAAGGCCTGCACGCTGCAATGCTTTTTTAGTTGCAGGCACAGGTCCAATACCCATAATGGCAGGATCAACGCCTGCCACAGCCATGCTTATAACTTTCGCCATTGGGTTAAGATTGTACTTTTTAACTATACTTTCATTGGCAAGAAACAGCATTGCAGCACCATCATTTATCCCTGATGAATTCCCTGCAGTTACAGTTCCATCTTTTATAAATGCAGGCTTAAGATGCGAAAGTTTTTCTAATGAAGTTTTTCTTGGATGCTCATCAGTATCAAAAACAATGCGCTCTGTTTTGTTGGGAGTCATTTCAACAGAAACAATTTCATCTTTCCATTTTCCAGCAGCGAAAGCCTCAAAATATTTCAACTGGCTTTCCACTGCAAACTCATCCTGTGCATGCCTGGATATTTTCCATTGCTTTGCGACATTCTCCGCAGTTTCACCCATTGAATAAGGATAATATTTGTCGGTAAGTTTTTTATTTGGAAAGCGCCAACCGATTGTTGTATCATAAATTTCAGCTTTCCTGCTAAAAGCCGCATCAGCTTTGCTCATAACAAAAGGCGCCCTGGTCATGCTTTCCACGCCACCTGCTAAAAAAATATTTCCATCCCCACACATAATTGCACGGGACGCATCCATGATCGCCTGCAGGCCACTGGCGCACAAACGATTTACCGTATTTCCTGCAATAGAAACCGGCAAACCCGCCAGCAGAGCCGCCATACGAGCAACGTTGCGGTTATCTTCACCGGCCTGGTTTGCATCCCCGGCGATTACGTCTTCAATGTCATTTACATCTATTTTTCCATTTCTTTTTATAATGGCTTCGATTACACATGCCAGCAAGTCATCAGGACGAATAGTGCTGAGAGAGCCGCCATACCTTCCCACAGGGGTTCTTAGTGCATCAATTACATAAACGCCTTCCATTATTGATAATTTGAAAAGGATTGCAAGATAATGCAAGCCGGCGTTTAGTAATTAACTGGATATTGATTTAATTTATAAAACAATTCTTTTACCAGTTGCAGCCGACCTTTTTGCTGCATCCAATATTTCCATTACAATCATGTTGTATTTCAATGACGACTGATCATCCGTGCCTGGTATTTTATTTTTAAGCACGGCGGTTAAATAGTTCATCGGATCATTTATAGGTGCAGTCAACGGTTCAGCTTTTTTGGAGCCTTTAATATTTTCCCGCATCCGGCTAATGATGTTCTCGTTATCAAGCGCATGCAAATATCCTTTTTGCCCAAATACTTCCAGATCTTTGATAGAAAATGGCCAATTCCATGAGGCTTCAATAAGGCCTGTGGCTTGTGGATATTCTATAATTATAGTAGCATCATCATCCACTTTAGGATAAACATCGGGCTTGTAATGCCTGGTGATTGCTGTTACTGCAATTGGTTTGCGGCCCTGCATTAGCCATGTCATTAAATCTGCGCCATAACAGCCAAAATCATTTAGCGCCCCAGCGCCATTTAGAACCGGATCGGTTAACCAGTTCAGAAATTCCGGGGTGCAACCAATTTCCTTCGGCCCCTGGTGCCCATCATGTACAACCATTTTCTTAATCTGCCCAATACTGTCTTTGCTTATTGTGTTGTAAACATCCAGGTAAGAGCCATACCAGGTGG
>JBDTYU010000316.1:0-24953 GCA_040005535.1 Ginsengibacter sp.
TAAATAATTCTACCTTAGGAATTTTGCATACTGGTTATTAAAATTTTTAGTTGCTCTAATTTTAAATGATCCTAATACTAATCTCCGTAGGAGATAAATATTTATAGGATTAAATTTTTATGAAATTCCTAACTCCGTAGGAGTTGAACTAACTACAGATTCATCAATAAATTCAAACAAATATTTCGCGTCATATTCTATGTCAAAATTTTTAAGAAATTCTACATACTCTTCTTTAAATGTTTTCTTTTGATGATGCGATTCCTGGTTATGAATATAATTACATACTGCATCAATTTGAGATCGCCCGTACGAAAACGCCCCATATCCTTCCTGCCATGCAAATTTAGATTTGGATAATTCATTTTCGTTTATCCAGATAGTACTTGCTACTTTAATATCTTTTACTAGATCAGGAATTGAGATAGAAGGTTTGTAACCGACGAAGATGTGAATATGGTCCCCAACACCATTTATAGCAATGAGTTTGCTATTCTTATTTTGAACAATACCTGTTATGTATTTATATAAATCATTTTTCCAGGAAGAATTAATTAATGCTTCTCTGCTTTTTACGGCAAATACAAATTGAATATATAATTGCGTATATGTATTCGGCATTTGTTTTTGTTTGACTCCTATGGAGTCATTTTGCAATTTTAATTGTTATCTACAAATATTTATCTCCTACGGAGATTTAGCTAAATATTCTAACTCATGAAATCTCCATAATACCATGAATCAAATTAAGATAATCGGAATATTCTCATCAGCTATCGAAATTGCTTCAGAAATTATTGCAAGCCCTTCATCAATCTGCGCTTTGGTAATACAAAGTGGCGGTGCAATAAAAATATAATTCCATCTTACAAAAGTGTACATGCCAAGCTCTTTAATTTTTGCACCAACTTTATTCATCACAACCATTTCATCTGGCTTTGCATTAAAGGGCGCCATTGGCTCTTTTGTTTTTCGATCTTTTACTAATTCTATACAACCCAATAAACCAGTATTTCTAAAATCGCCAATGCTTGGATGTTTTAATTTCATCTCTTCAACTCTTACTTCCACATACCTTCCCATCGCTATGGTATTTTCAATCAAATTATCATCTTCATAAATTTTTAAAACTTCCAAAGCTGCAGCACAACAAACAGGGTGAGCAGAATAAGTAAGTCCCAAAGGCAAAACTAAGTCATCATATTTGGCTACAATTTTATCACTTACCTGCAAACAACCAAATGGCAGATAACCGCACGTTAATCCCTTTGCCATTGCGATCATATCCGGAATGATATCATGATTTTCAAAACCGAACCATTTACCCGTACGGCACAATCCACTCATTATTTCATCCATTATCATTAATATTCCATGCTTCTGCGTTATTTCTCTAACTGCTTTTAAATATCCTTTTGGATATTGCAAACAACCCGACGTTCCGGATTCACCTTCCAATAAGACTGCGGCAATATTATTTGGTCCTTCATAAGCTACTAAACGTTCAAACTGTGCAACAGATTCTTTCAATAAATTTTTTTCGCCATATTCCCAACGATATAAATATGGCAGATCAAAATGTACAAAGTTTGGGGCCTGTTGTGCATCCACAGGTAGTTTGCGAGGATCGCCACCTGCAGAAACTACACCCATTGTTGCACCGTGATATGATTGGTAACGGGATAATATTTTATGTTTGCCTGTATGTAATCTTGCCAGCTTAATCCCGTTCTCAATTGAGGTGGCGCCGCATAATGTAAAGAATGATTTGTTCAGATCGCCGGGACAAATCTCCGCTAATTTCTTCCCCAAATCACCTCTTGCTTTTGTAACACAACTTGGCGTAACATAAGCCACTTCCTGCATTTGCTTCACCACGGCATCCGTTACACGCTGGTCGCCATGACCAATATTTACATTCATTAACCCGGAGGAAAAATCAATATATTTCTTCCCATCGTAATCATACAAATAAACACCTTCGCCATATTTTACTGCAATAGGATTTGTGCCTTTTTGTTTAGTCCAGCTAAACAAAGTATAGTCCTGGTTGTTGGCAATAATTTCTCCTGCTTCACTTTTTGTGGGCAGAATTTTTTCAAGTATGCTCATATAATATTTTTATTTTTTGTACTCCCCATTGTTTTTCATTGCATCTTCAGTGGCGTCGTTCCGCATTTTGCGGGATACATTTGTTTTTCATGCATCAGATTTAAAAACCAATTTCCCAAAATAAAAACTACATTTCCTGATAATCCTAATATCCGATAAATCCCTCTCCAGATTAACTCATCCAATTCACCCCAGCTTCCGCATTCCACTTAACGGTTGACTTTTTAAGTTTTGTCCAAAATTCAATAGAACTTTTGCCGGTAATATCTCCTACGCCAAACTTGCTATCGTTCCATCCACCAAAGCTGAAAGGCTCACGGGGTACCGGTACGCCAACGTTTACTCCAATCATTCCGGCACTTGCATTATCAATTATGTAACGGGCAGCACCACCATTTTGTGTGAACACACTTGCTGCGTTTCCATAAGGATTTGCGTTTTCAATTGCAAGGGCTTCATCAACAGTTTTTGTTCTGATGATGCTGATGACAGGGCCAAAAATTTCTTCAGTAGCGACAGACATTTGCGGTGTTACATGATCTATAACAGTTGGGCCAACATAGGTTCCATTTTCTTTGCCTTCAACTTTTGTATTCCGTCCGTCTACTAAAATAGTTGCCCCTTGTTCTTCTGCTTCTGTAATATATTTTTCAATTCTTTGCTGAGATTCTTTACTGATAACCGCCCCTAAATTTTTTCCGGGAATTATTTTTCTTGCTTCATCACATATTTTATTTATGATCTGGTCAACATCACCTACACCAATCATTGCAGATGCAGCCATGCAACGCTGTCCCGCACAACCACTCATACTTGCCGCAACATTTTGTGCGGTCATGCCTGGGATTGCATCAGGCAAAACCATGAGATGATTTTTTGCGCCGCCTAACGCCAAACATCTTTTATAATTTGAGGTTGCCCGCCGGTAAACAATTTTGGCAACTTTGGTAGAGCCAACAAATGATACAGCCTGAATATCGGGATGATCACAAATGGCTTCAACAATTTCCACATCCCCATGAACAACATTGAAAACGCCATCGGGCAAACCGGCTTCTTTTAAAAGCTCTGCTAATCTTCCCACACTTAACGGAACTTTTTCAGACGGTTTCATTATCATACAATTTCCTAAAGCAATTGCATTTGGCAATGTCCAGTTGGGAACCATGCTGGGGAAATTAAAGGGCACAATAGAAGCAACAACTCCTAAAGGCACATGCTCAGTTCTGCATTCAACGCCACGGCTCACTTCTAAAAGTTCGCCGGTTATAAGTTGTGGCAGTGAACAGGCAAACTCAGTAAGCTCAATGCACTTCTCAATTTCAGCAATAGATTCACCAATCGTTTTCCCATTCTCTTCGCTGCATAATTCTGCTAACTCCTGCAAATTTTTTTCAAGTAAAGTTTTGTATTTAAAGAAAACCTGTACTCTTTCTTTAATAGGAGTTTTACTCCACGAATGAAAAGCCTTCTTACCTGCTATTACTGCGTCATCAAGATCTTTTGAGGACGACAAAGGAACTACGGAAAGCTTATTCCCATCCAGGGGAGAAATAATTTCGATATATTTTTGTGATACAGTATTTTGAAATGTACCATTTATAAAATTTCTGACAGGCTTGTACTTCATAATCAATTATTAAATTTGTATTGTTACCAGGTAAATAATAAAAAAACACCCTACCCCTTAATTCATATTATTCTATTGTAAATTTATCCTTTATTAAAATATTTTCATACTTCTTTGAAGTCTGTTGATTTATGCTATACCGAAATCTACTTATTATATTATTCGTTTTTGCAAAATTTCACTCCTACCAGGGATGTACTACCACTAAAAATAAGATCGATTTACCATGTAAAGAATATGATCTTAATAAACCGGTGGTATTAAAACTGGGCGATCCACTCGCTGAGATTTCAGGAATTAGTTTTTATCCTAAAGACAGCAGTGTATTTGCTATATCTGATGATAACGGAAATCTCTACAAAATTCATTTGAATAAAAATACCTTAACAGAAAAATGGAAATTTGATATAGTCCATGATTTTGAAGAGGTGCTTTTACACGATAGCTCTTTTTTTGTTTTGGAAGGTAATGGAAACGTTCAGGCATTTAATTTCTCAGTGAAAGGTGATACGATCTTTAAAAGAAAAAATATTTTCCCCGCAGGAAATAAAAAAAAGAATGAATTTGAATCGATGTATTATGATGAGGAATCTAAAAGATTGATTGTGATTTGCAAGAATTGTGAAGCAGAAAATAAAAATTCTGTTTCAGCATGGAGCTTAGATCCCGCTTCAGGTTCATATACTCCTTCTGTATTTTCTATTGACGTAAATGCTATCTCCAAAAAAACAGGTAAAGAACAAAAACTCCAACCCTCAGCTGCCGCAATCAATCCCCTCACCAATGATGTTTGGATTCTTGCTTCGATGAATCAATTGCTAATTGTAACTGACAGAAAAGGCAATACAAAAGAAGTATTCACCTTGAATCCTTTAATTTTTAATCAACCAGAGGGGATCACATTTACAACTTCCGGTGATATGCTTATATGTAATGAAGTGGGCGATAAATATGATACTCCCACCTTACTATTTTTTAAACTCCAAAAAAGAGGCTAATGCAGAAATGTTGTTTTACTATTTTCATTCAATTCTTCAGTACTATTTGTATGGCACAAGCAGATTCTATACAGGCCCGTATAATATTAATAGGAGACGCAGGTGAGCTTAACTATGGCCGTGAACCTGTTGTGGATGCAGCACGTGATTTAATTCCTTTGAACGAAAAAACAACCGTATTATATCTTGGTGATAATCTTTACAATTATGGCTTGCCCGATGATGTCGCTCCTGCTTATAAAGATTTGAAATCTATATTGGATTCACAGATAAATATTGTAAAAGGCACTAAGGCTAAAGTCGTATTTATACCCGGAAATCATGATTGGTCAAATGCAGCAGCGGATGGCATAGAAATTTTAAAACGCCAGGAATCGTATGTACTTTCACAAGGGCTTCCCAATGTATATTTTTATCCTCGTGATGGTTGCCCGGGACCTGTTTTGCACAAAATTAATGATGATATCGTAATGATATTGTACGACAGCCAATGGTTTATAAGAAAAGACGGGGAAAAACCCGGTATTGAATCTGATTGCGATTATAAAACAGAAGACGAATTTTATGCAGAGCTGGATGACATGCTTAGCAGAAATTCAAATAAACTTGTAATTCTTGCAGGTCATCATACTTTAAAGAGTTATGGAATACATGGCGGATATTTTCGCCTCAAGCAATTTATATTTCCACTTACAGACATGAAGCCAAAATTATTGATCCCAATTCCTTTTGGCTTTATTTATCCAGTTGCAAGAGGTGTTTTTGGAACACCGGAAGATTTACAATATCCTGCTTATGCCAATATGATTGTTAATGTAAAAAAAATAGTACAGAAACATCAAAATGTAATTTTTGTAGCAGGGCATGAGCACACGCTTCAACTCATAAAAGACAGCAGTTACTATTATGTAGTAAGTGGTGCCGGATCAAAAAGTACCCGTGTAAACACAGGAAAAAAAATATTGTATGGAGCACAATCCTTTGGTTTTGCAAATCTTGTAATATCAAAAAATAAAAATGTACATATTGATTTTTATACCGTTAGCAAGGATTCTGTGAGCCATAGTTATTCAAATAATCTTTTTAATTTTTCTACTATAAAGAAAGAATCTTTTGATTCTTCTTCAATACCTGAAGCGGTTCCTATTGTGAGTTTTAAGGATAGTGTTACTGTAGCAATAGATACTGCTTACCAGCAAATATCGGCGTTGCACAAGCTTTTCGCCGGTAAAAATTATCGTAAAGAATGGGGCACACCGGTGCATTTAAAAGTTTTTAAAATTGATAAGGAAATGGGTGGGTTTACAATCAAAAGCCTTGGTGGCGGAAAGCAAACTAAATCATTAAGGCTTGAAGATAAAGATAACCATGAATGGATATTACGCACGGTTGATAAAGATCCGGCGGGCTCTGTTCCTGAACTTTTGAAATCAAATATTCACAGCAAAATTATGCAGGATATGATTTCTGCAGAGCATCCTTTTGGTGCGCTTGTTGTGCCTTTGCTTGCAGATGCAGCCCAGGTTGAACACACCGAACCAAAATATTATTTTGTGCCTGATGATCCTGCACTTGGGCTTTACAGGAAATTATTTGCGAATAAAATCTGTTTACTTGAATTTCATGAACCAACCTCTGATGAGAGTGAAACTAAAAGCACCGCCAAAGTAATTAATAAAATAATTGAAGACAGCAAAAATCATATAGACCAGGAAGCTGTATTACGGGCACGCCTGCTCGATATGATGATTGGCGATTGGGATCGTCACTTTGACCAATGGAGATTCGGTACAGCTGATACCGGGGTAGGTAAATTGTACTATCCAATTCCAAGGGACAGGGATAATGCATTTTTTTATTCTGATGGGGTTTTTATAAGAAGTTTAAGCATTGCAGCATTACCTTATCTCCAGGGATTCAGGAAACATTTTCCCAACATAAAATGGTTTAATTGGAAAGAAAGGAATTTTGACAGGTTATTTATGAATAACCTTGACGGCAATAAATGGAAGCGCATCATTACAAAATTTCAGGAAGATGAAACTGATAATGTTATTGAAGAGGCAGTAAGGCAACTTCCGCCCGAAATATACAATCACGATGAAAAAAAAATGGCAGCTAAATTAAAGAGCCGCAGAGATCTACTTTCGAAAGCCGGGCTAAGATATTATCGTTTTCTTTCTAAAGAAGTAAATATTGTTGGCAGCAATAAAAATGAATACTTTAAAGTTTTTAATACAAATGACAGCCTTGAGGTAAAAGTTTACAAACGAAAGCGCAGCACCGATTCTTCAAGCCTCATGTTCGATCGCATATTTGATTCCAAATCGACTAAATTTATCAATCTCTACGGTCTCAACGGTGACGATATTTTTGAAGTAGATTCAACTGCGGCCTCCAAAATAAAGCTGAGAATTATCGGGGGCAAAGGAAGCGATACTTTTAATATAAAAGGAAATGTGCGTAACGTAATTTATGATAACAAAAATAATATTGAAAATAATTACATTGAAAACAGTCATAAAACAAAAAATGGCATATCAACCGATCCAAATGTAAACCGTTATAATATTACCGGTTTCAATTACAATATTTACAGGCTGCCTTTATTAAATGTGGCGTATAATGAGGAAGACAGACTCGTGGCAGGCATTGGATATTCCTACAAGACTTTTAGTTTTAGAAAAGAGCCTTATTCAACTTATCAAAGGCTAACTTCATTATACAGTTTTAATACCGGTGCTTACCAGTTAAAATATTTTGGCGAGTTTAACCAGGTAATTAATAAGTACGATATTGTAGCAAATGGAGCTATTTATAATTCTGTCTTAAATAATTTCTTCGGCCTTGGTAATGAAACGAAAAAAGACAATACCAAAGACCACAATTTTTACCGTGTGCGCTACAATTATTTAGCCGGAGATTTAATGGTGCGCAAGCGCTTTCATAATTTAGCAGAACTTAATTTTGGACCTTCATATTATCACTATTGGAATCATTACTATGATAATAAAGTAAGCATACTTGGGAAGCCACGCTTAATTGGCCTTGACTCTGCCAGCATATTTTCCGATAAATCTTATGCGGGTGCGAAAGTTTCGATTGTTATACATAATTTAAACAGCGACTTATTACCCACCCGTGGTGTATTTTGGAATACTGAATTTTCATCTTTATTTGGTATCAATAAAAACAGCAGGCAATTCACAAAGCTTACGACTGACATGACGTTATATTCCAGTTACAATGATCAACCAAAACTTGTTTCTGTATTGCGTATTGGGTACGGGCATATCTTCAGTGAAAATTATGAATACTTTCAGGCTGTTGATTTAGGTGAGAATAATTATTTGAGAGGTTTCAAAAAAAACAGGTTTTCCGGTAAATCAGTTTTATATCAATCAATAGAGCTGCGGTTAAGATTATTTGAATCAAAATCATATATTGTACCGGGAGCGGTAGGATTAATAGCTTTTAATGACGTAGGTAAGATATGGGTAAAAGATCAATCGTCGCGAAAGTGGCATGATGGTTATGGCGCAGGACTTTATTATTCCCCTTATAATTTTGGAATTGTTTCTGCTACTGTTGCTTTTTCCAACGAAGGAAGTCTTTTTAATTTTTCTATCGGAACAAAATTTAATATAACATTCTAAACATGGATCACAATAAATTATACAAGAAAATCGAAGAACATGTAACCGGGCTTTATGAGCAGATGAATGATCCGGTGCTTGTATTTCACAGTCTTGAGCATACACAAAATGTTGTAAAGCGCACACAGGAAATTGCCGGGCATTATAAAGTTACAGAAGATGAGATGCTTATACTTTTTACTGCTGCATGGTTTCATGATACAGGACATTTGTTTACTGCGCCGGCAAAACATGAAGAGATGAGCTGTGAAATAATGAAAAAATTTATGACAGGTAAAGTGAATGATGAAAAAATTATTGAACAGATTGATGCATGTATTTTATCAACAAAGCTGCCAAGAAATCCACAAAATTTACTTCAGCAAATAATTTGTGATGCAGATACATACCATCTTGGAACCAAAGATTTCAAGGATACCAACAAGAGAGCATTACAAGAGCAGATCCTTAGATCGGGAGAAAAAGATCCTATAAGATTTAATGAAGAAACTATAAAGATGCTGGAAACTCACCAGTTCTACACTGACTATGCCAAAGAGCTTTTAAATGATAGAAAAGAAAAAAATATGAAAAAATTACAGAAGAAAACTGTTGTAACAGAAGTTGAGCAACAATCTGAAGTTGGCACTTTATCAGGGCTTGAAAAAGATAAAAGCGGGTTGATGAGTAAGGGCATCCAAACGATGTTACGTCTTACATCAGAGAATCATTTAAAACTTAGTGACATGGCTGATCATAAAGCCAACATACTTATTTCAGTAAATGCAATTATTATTTCGGTGATTTTGGGTGTGCTGCTGCGCAAATTGCAGGAAGATCCTTATTTGACCATTCCAACAGTAATTTTTCTGTTGGTAGCGGTTACAACAATAGTAATATCTATTTTAGCGACAAGGCCAAAAATAAGTGGAGGAACATTTACACCGGAAGATATAGCGCAGAAAAAAACAAATCTTTTATTCTTTGGAAATTTTCATAGAGCAACCTATGAACAATACAATGCTGCGATGAGGGAAATGATGCTCGATACAGATTATCTGTATGGCTCACTCATAAAAGACATTTATTATTTAGCCGTTGTACTCGGCAGAAAATACCGGCTCATACGTCTGGCCTATAATATTTTTATGATAGGAATAATAGTATCGGTAGTTGCATTTGCATTTGCAGCATTCATATATCATGGGGATTCTTTTGGTACGGTAACCCCCGGTACAGGTTCACCTCTGTAAAATTCGCCATGCCACATGATTATTATAACAGAGACCTTAGCTGGCTTGGTTTCAATTTAAGGGTTTTGCAGGAAGCTGCTGATCCCGGAGTGCCCTTGTATGAACGATTAAAATTTCTATCAATTTTTTCCTCGAATCTTGATGAATTTTTCAGGGTGCGTTACCCGGGTATAATTGCCCTTTCTATTCTTAATAAAAAAACAAGAAAAGTTATACAGGGAACTGATGAAAATATTGCAGAGAAAGTTCAGGATGAAATTAAACGCCAGCTTGATTTCTTCGGTTCAGTTTTGCACAATGAAATTTTACCATTATTAAAAGAAAATGGAATCATTTTTTATTATGATACTCCAATTAGAAGTGAACATCTCCCTGAAGTAAGAGAAATTTTTCTTACCTATGTTCTTTCCTATATTCAACCAATATATTTAGATGGAAAAGCCGGGAAAGGTTTTATCCCGGAAAATAACCGGCTGTGTTTTATAATTACTTTGCAGGAAAATAATGATGAAATTTTAAAGCAGGCAATCGTAAATATTCCTTCTGATAAAATAAAAAGATTTTTTCCTCTCACCCCTGTTGATGAATTAGATTATGTAATTTTTTTGGATGATATCGTTCGCGAAAATCTTGTTTATCTTTTCCCCGGATTGCAAATCGTTGGAGCGTATAGCATTAAATTAAACCGTGATGCGGAACTATTTTTATCGGATGATTATAGCGGGGATTTACTTCAGAAAATTGAGAATCAACTTAAGAAGAGAGATTTTGGACTGCCTTCCAGGTTTCTTTACCAGCAGGGCATGCCGCGAAATCTACAAATGTTTTTAGCAGCAGCTTTTAATGTTACCAACGATGATATGTTTTCAGGCGGACGGTATCACAATCTAAAAGATCTTTTCACTTTTCCCGACTTTAACAAACTGCCACATTATGAAAAAAGAAAACCGCTTTCTTCATCTCATGTTATGAACAGTGGGGATATTTTTAATATACTTCTTAGTGAAGATATATTACTTCATATTCCTTATCAGTCTTATAATCCGGTGCTTTCTTTTTTTAACCAGGCCGCAGTTGATGTTGATGTCACTGATATTTATATCACTTTATATAGGGTTGCTGAAGAATCTCATATTATTAATGCTCTCATCAGCGCAGCAAAGAATGGAAAGAATGTATTTGCTTTTATTGAATTGAAAGCAAGATTTGACGAAGCCAATAACATAAAGTGGAGTCGCATAATGAAAGATGCAGGCGTAAAAATTATTTACAGCCATCCTGCAATAAAAGTGCATTCAAAAATAGCACTGGTAAGAAAAAGAAAAGATACAGGAAATGAATCGTTCGCCATTTTAAGCACCGGTAACTTTAATGAAATAACAGCACAGTTCTATACAGATCATGTGCTAATGACAACAGATGGCATAATTATAAAAGAACTTCTGCGATTGTTTAAATTTTTGCAATTAAAAGAAGTTACAGAGCAGGATAAGAATCTTGAGTTTAAAGCACTTCTGGTTTCTCAGTTCAATATGAATGACGAATTAAAAAAACTTATTGATAAAGAAATTGCAAAAGCAAGCCGGGGGGAAGAAGCCCTTATTAAAATAAAAATAAACAATCTTGAAGAGCCGGGGTTCATCAATCTTTTATATGAAGCCGGCAAAGCAGGAGTAAAAATTAATTTAATTGTAAGGAGTATTTGTTGTTTGGTTCCCGGGATCTCCGGCGAAAGTGAAAACATAAGCGTAAAGCGTATAGTGGATCAATATCTCGAACATTCAAGGATTTTTATTTTTGGAACTGATGAAAATGCAGAAGTTATTATAGGTTCCGCAGACCTAATGACCCGAAATTTATATCACCGCATTGAAGTATGTGTTCGCATTAAAAATGAAAATTGCAGGCAGGAACTTTTAAAATATTTTGCAATACAATGGGAAGATAATGACAAAGCAGTCGAGCTGTTACCGGGATTTGAGCAAAAAAAAATATACAACAACGGTGCAACGAAATTGAATGCGCAACAATCTATTTACAACTTTTTAGAAACCAGGCAATGAGTACAATTAAAAGATTTTTTTATATTTCCAACATAAATAAATTTCGCTTACGAACTGTAATTTATATTGCATTTTTCTGGACCGCAATTGACTTTGTAATGGTACTCTTGCGTGAAGATCAACAAAAACATATCAGGACTCTTTGGTTTAGAGAAGGGCTTATTTTCTTTGTAAGTCTTATCATGGGTTATCTTTTTGTTTACAGGCTAAAAAAAATGTTGAGGAATTATCCTTTATGGCTTAATTTTTTAGCAAAAAGCATAATTCTTCTCGGGTCGGCTCTTCTGATAACATTTATCATACAATTCAGCAATTCATTTTTTATCCAAAAGTTGAGCGCATTTAAAGCATATCATGCAATACAGTCTTATGTACTTTATAAAAACTGGCTTTTGCAAAAGATAATTTACTGGATGATTATTTTTTTTATAACACAGTTAATACTGATAATAAATGAAAAATATTCCCCTGGAGTTTTCATGGATATTTTGGTAGGCAGGTATGTACACCCTAAAATCGAGAAACGCATTGTTATGTTTATTGACCTGAAAGATTCAACACCAATTGCAGAGAAACTGGGTCATTCAGCTTATTTTGAATTTATAAGAGATTTCATTTACAGAATTTCACAGGCAGTAATTGAATTTGATGGAATAATATATCAATATGTAGGGGATGAAGTCGTGTGCTCCTGGTTCTTTGCTCCAAATAACACCCGTAAATGCCTGGATACCGTAATACAGGCCAGGAAAAATATCCAAAGAAAAAGCGTGTATTTCAGAAATAAATACGGAATTGTTCCAGAGTTTAGGGTAGGCATCCATATTGGTGAAGTAACTGTGGGTGAAATTGGTGTTATAAAAAAAGATTTAGCCATGAGCGGTGATACGATGAATACAACTGCACGCATACGAAGTGCATGCAATGAGTTAAACTGTCATTTTATTGTTTCAAAAACATTTGTGGAAAATATTAGCCTTGAGACATGGCAGACTGAGAGCCTGGGACTGGTAGAGCTGAAAGGTAAAGGTAGCGGGATAGAGCTGTTCACCTTAAAAATTTAGCTTTATAAAAATAAATGGATTTTTTCAACATGTTTTTTGATTGAAACGCCCTTGTTGATTTTTTATTTATATTGGTTTAAGTTTTGCTAATACTTATTGATATTACTGTTTAAATAAATATGGAACCTAAAAAAGAAACTACGCCTCACAAAAAAAGATCGGTTTTAGCTAAAACAGGAAGAGTGCTGGCCTGGATATTGGGCTCTTTAATCTTTCTTATTATTCTTATTCTAATCCTCATCCAGGTTCCCGCAGTTCAAAATTTTGCCCGCAAAAAAGTGGTTAGCTATCTTGAAAATAAATTGAAGACTAAGGTTGCTATAGGTAAGCTTGATATTAAATTTCCTACATCTTTATCATTACAAAATATTTATATTGAAGCACAGGATAAGGACACATTATTATACGGCGGCGAGCTTAAGGTTGATATTAGTATGCTCAGGCTTCTGAAAAGTGATATAGAAATTCAGGAAATTGCTTTAAATAACATAACTGCCAAAGTAAAAAGACTACCGCCGGATTCAACTTTCAATTTTCAATTTATTTTGAATGCTTTCATGGGTGATACAAGTAAAACTTCATCTGCGAAAGATACCAGCGCTTTGAAAATAAACATTGATAGAATATTGGTAAACAACACCCGCATTGTTTATAAAGATGCATTTACGGGTAATGATCTGGATCTTACCATTGGAAAACTGGATACAAAAATTACCACATTCGATCCTTCGCATTTATTATTCAACATGCCTACCATAACATTGAAAGGATTGAAAGGTTATGTCTACCAGGTAGAGCCATTGCAGAAATCCGTTGAGAAAGCCGTTGCAGAAGCAGCTGCACAGCCGGCGAATGTTTTACAGTTTATTAATAACGAAATAAATCTGAGTGATATTAATGTGCAATACAAAAGTGAACCATCCAATTTAAATTCTTCATTCATTATTGGTGATCTTATACTTCATCCAAAAACATTTGATCTTAAAAACAGCATCATTACTTTAAATGATGCAAGGCTTGATAACTCAAATATCACTATTGAAACTGCATCATTAGCCGCAGAAAAAAAATCTAAAGATACTGTGCTTAATGTGGCTCCTACTCCTTCTTTTAAAATTATTTCCGGAAATATAACTATCAACAACAGTAACTTGAAATATGATGATCGTTCCCTTCCTCATATTCCAAAAGGAATGGATTTTTCGCACATGAATCTAAAAGATTTATCATTGAAAGCTGATAAAATTGAGTACAGCGTTGACACTATTATGGCATCTGTGCAATCAGCAGGCTTTAAAGAAGAAAGTGGCTTTATTTTAAATAATCTCACTGCAGATTTTGGCATGAACCCAACTGGTGTTTCATTGCAGAACTTATTAATTCAAACTCCGGGATCAGAAATAAAAAAATCAGCTGTTATTAGTTATCCTTCATTAGCTGCTTTAAAAAAAGACCCGGGCGTGCTTGGGCTTGATATTGATTTGCAAAACAGCAAAATAAATATG
The DNA here is from genome assembly GCA_040005535.1 of Ginsengibacter sp. Taxonomy (GTDB): domain Bacteria; phylum Bacteroidota; class Bacteroidia; order Chitinophagales; family Chitinophagaceae; genus Ginsengibacter. The sequence goes on from JBDTYU010000316.1 coordinate 14,261, forward strand.
AAAGACCTGCAGACTTTTTTACCTGCATTAAGTACACAATCAACTCCCCTTTCTGCCAATTCTAATTTATATGTTGATGCAAGAATTACCGGCAAGGTCAACAATCTTAATTTTCAAAAATTAATTTTAAAAGGATTAAACAATACTGATATAAATGCAAATGGCATTATAAAAGGATTGCCTGATCCAAAAAAGTTATATGCTGATCTTACCATAAAAAGCTTTCGTACTTCTAAAAATGATATATTATCACTAGTGCCCAAAAATACATTACCTCCAAACATTACATTGCCTGAAAGCCTTTCTGCCAGCGGACATGTGAAAGGGGGAATGAATAATCTTTATACTGATGTAGCAATAAATACAAGCCTTGGAGGTGCAAAAATAAAAGGAACTTTAGTGAACATTACTGATAAAGTAAAGGCGAAATATGATCTTGTTGTTAATGCAAGAAGTTTGCAATTGGGCACCTTAATGCAGAATCCAAAACTTGGCTTGCTTACCGCAGATATAAAAGTGAAAGGAAATGGCTTTAAGCCAGAAACTGCTAACGCAATATTCAGCGGGGTTATTTCAAATGTTACTCTTAATAATTATAATTATAGAAATATAAAAGCCAATGGAAGCATTGCAAATAAAATATATAAAGTAAATGCATCAATTCACGATCCTAATCTTGAAGCCATAGTTGCTGCTAATGGAGCATTTGCAGGAAAATATCCTTCCGTACATATTAATGCAACGATTGACAGCATCAAAACTTTTCCTTTGCATCTCACACCTCAACCCGTAGTTTATCATGGACAAATTGATGGAGATTTTACTAACCTTGATCCGGATAATCTTGCTGGAAATTTAGCGGTAACACATTCAGTTTTGGTAAATGACGGACAAAGAATTACGATTGATTCACTTGAAGTAATTGCAGGTAATGAAGTTGGAAATCACAGCCTGGCTTTAAAGAGTGATTTTCTTTCAGCAACAATAAAAGGTCAATATACTCTTACGCAACTCGCTGACGTATTTCAACAATCTATTGATCCATATTTTTCTTTGACTGATAAAAAAAATATCGCAAAAGTAAATCCGTATAATTTTTACATTACAGGTGGCGTAGTTAATAATGCAGCATTAAAAGCTTTTTTACCCGGAATTGAAAAATTGAAACCAGTAGTTTTATCAGCACATTTTGCAAGTGATAGCGGGTGGAATGCTACCCTCACTGCTCCTTCGATAGTTTATAGTTCTCTTATTATTGATGGCCTTGCACTGAATATAGCAACAAAAGATGGAGCACTTAATTTTAATACATCTCTTAACCAGTTTAAAAGCGGCCGCAGCCTCGCCGTCTATGCTACAACTTTAGATGGCACATTAAAAAATAATAAGCTTGATTTCACACTTAATATTAAAGATGCAAAATCCGTTAATAAATATACAGTGAGTGGTTTATTAAGCCAACCTGCTGCAAATAATTATAGCTTTAGCCTAAAGCCAGATAACCTTCTTCTGGCATACGAAAAGTGGAATGTAAATAATGATAACAGCCTGCATTATTTTAATAAAGATATATCTGCTAACAGTTTTATATTAAACAGGGGAAGCGAACAACTTAGCATTAATAGTGTGGGCACCGGCATCAATAAACCGTTACAAATTGATTTTAAAAATTTCAGCATTGCAACAATTACTGGTTTTGTTCAAACAGATTCTTTGTTAGTGAATGGGCTTCTTAATGGAAACGTAATTGTAAAAAACATACAGGTGCAGCCAACATTTACGACTGATTTAACCGTTAATGACCTGAGTGTTTATAAAGATACTCTTGGAAATTTAACTGCTAAAGTAAATAACAATGTTGCCAACCAGTTTAATGCAAATGTAAGTCTGGTCGGTCGCGGAAACGAGGTGAACATTCTGGGAAATTATTTTCTAAAGCCCGGAAATAACAGCAGCTACGATTTTACTGTTGACATTGTAACGCTGCAATTTAAAGCCCTTGAAGGTTTCACTAAAGGAGGAATAACAGATAGCCGTGGAAATATTTATGGCAAAATTGCTTTGAACGGTACAATGACGAAACCTAATATTGATGGAAAAATAAACTTCAACAAAGTTGCATTTAATGCAACACCATTAAATAATATTTTTAGAATAGATGAGGCAGCTATTGCAATTATCAATAATAAAGGAATTGAGTTTAACAATTTTACAATAAGGGATACAATCAATAATGCAATTGTGATTGATGGTGCAGCCAATACTACAGACTTCTTTAATTACAATTTTAATCTAAAGATAACCGCTGATAATTTTCAGGCAATCAATTCTACCAAAAAAAATAATAAGATTTTTTATGGTAAGATGGTTTTTTCCACAGAGCTTACAATTACAGGAGACCAAACCCATCCTGTTGTGGATGGAGATTTAACCATAAATGATAAAACAGATTTTACAATAGTTCTTCCGCAAAGCGATCCTGCGGTGGTGCAGCGTGATGGTATTGTACGATTTGTTGATTATAGTGCAACGCCTCAGGATTCATTATTTATGGCGCCATATGATTCTTTAAAAAAATCTCCGCTAATTGGTTATGATGTTTCTGTAAATCTAAATGTAAATAAAAATGCTGTTTTTAACGTGATAGTTGATGAAGGCAATGGTGATTTTTTAAGGCTCAAAGGCGAAGGGCAACTAACAGCAGGAATTGATGCCAGTGGGAAAATAACTATGGTAGGTTCCTATGAAATTGCAGAGGGTTCATACGCGCTTTCTTTTAATTTTATAAAAAGAAATTTTATAATTCAAAAAGGCAGCAGAATTGTTTGGACCGGTGAGCCAACTACTGCGCAGTTAGATGTAACAGCAATTTATATTGCCAATAGCGCACCAATAGATTTAGTACAAGGACAAATTGAAGGTAGTCCGGGGATTTACAAACAAAAACTTCCCTTTGAAGTACATCTCGTAATTAAAGGAGAATTATTACAGCCACAAATTGCTTTCGATATTGTGTTGCCTGAAGAAAAAAATTATAATGTATCTAGCGAGATTATAAATAATGTTCAAACAAAACTTACACAGTTACGGGAAGAACCCGGAGAACTAAACAAACAGGTATTCGCCTTGCTTCTACTTAACCGGTTTGTTGGAGAAAATCCTTTTGCGGGCAGTAGCGGTGGGGGCACAAGCACCACGAGTTTTGCAAAAGAAAGTGTGAGCAAGTTACTCACCGATCAGCTTAATAAACTCGCAGTAGGATTGATCGAAGGAGTTGATATTAATTTTGATGTCGCGACCACACAGGATTATACAACCGGCAGTGGGCAGGATCGTACTGATTTCAATATTGGTCTTTCCAAAAGACTTCTCAATGATCGTTTAACCGTAAGCGTTGGCACTGACATTCAACTCGAGGGCCCATCTCCTTCTAACGGACAAAATAATACATCCCCTGATATTACGGTAGATTACAAACTCAGCAAAGATGGAAGATACATGTTGCGGGCGTACCGTAGAAATGAGTATGATATTGAAGGATATATTATTGAAACGGGTTTAAGCTTTATTCTTTCTGTTGATTACAATACATTTAAACAAATTTTTCAAAAAACCAGAGCGCCAAAAACGTCAAAGAAAAAGCCGGCCAATGCTACAACTGCTACCCAGGCTATTACCGAAGAAAAACAAATACTTACTACACCGGCAAAAGAAAGCAAATGAGGAAAAGATATAACCGAACTGATTATTATTTTATTTCAGTTGTAGCATTGCTGATTATTTCATGCAACCTAACCAAAAATGTACCCAAAGGCGATGCATTATATACCGGCGCAACAATTAAAGTAAAAGATAGCACATTATCAAAAAAAGAAAAAAATAAAGTAGCTGACTTCACTGAGCATCTTCCCCGTCCTAAGCCCAATAGTAAGTTTCTGGGAATTCCCTTTAAGCTTATTTTATATAATCTTTCAGGTGATCCAAAGAAAAAAGGTTTTATAAGAAAATTCTTAAGAAAACTGGGAGAACCCCCTGTGTTATTAAGTAATGTGAATCTTGAGTATAACGTAAAAGTTCTTAAGAACAATCTGGAGAATGTAGGATATTTTCGTAACGATGCCTCAGGAGATACAACAGTTAAAAAGAAAAAAGCGCATGCCACCTACACAATTGAGCCGGGGCCTGTTTATACAATTAAAGAAGTAACTTTTGTTACTGATAGTTCTGCCCTGGGAAAAGCAATGCTGCAAACAAAATCAAAAACGTTACTGCACCCAAATGATCCATTTAACTTTGATGTTGTTAAAGGCGAACGGTTACGCATAGACGCAATTTTAAAAGAAGAGGGATATTATTATTTCAGCCCTGATTTCATTATTGTAAACGCAGATACTACAAAACAAGGAGATCACCAGGTGAATATGTATGTAATGGTAAAAGAGAATACCGCTAATATTTCTAAAAAACCTTACATAATAGATGATGTATTCATTTACCCCAATTACCGGTTAAATTCCGCCGATACTGATACTGCTTACAATTCAGCAAATCTTTACAATGGGCTTTACATTGTTGATCCCAAAAAAATATTTAAACCAAAATTATTCCCGCGCATTTTACGATTTGATTCTGGAGATGTATATAATCGTAAAGATCATAACCTTACTCTAAGCCGCCTTATCAACCTTGATGTTTTTAAATTTGTAAAAAACAGGTTTGAACTTTCTCCAAATAGCCAGGGAGATACCGGCAGGCTAAATACTTATTATTACTTAACACCATTGCGTAGAAAATCTTTAAGAGTTGAGGTAGGCGGCAATACCCGGTCTGGGTCTAATAATAATTCTCCCGGCTCAAATATTACCTTTTCATGGACGAACAGAAATCTTTTAAGAGGAGCGGAACATCTGACTATACATGCCAATGTAGGAACAGAGTTACAATACAGCTCTACGATCAAGGGCTATAGTAACACATATCGTGCAGGAGGCGGATTTACTTTTACTACCCCAAGATTTGTTGTTCCGTTTTTTAAATTTAATACAACAAGCGCTTATGTCCCAAGATCAAAAATTGAGTTAGGCTATGATCTGCTTAACCGCAGTAAATTATACACTTTAAATTCCTTTAAAGCGGAACTCGGCTATGTATGGAAGCCCAATCAAATTATAGAACACCAGTTTAATCTTTTCTCAATTAATTATGTGTTGCCATTAAATATTACCCAGGCATACCGGGATGGTATTGGGAATAACCCTATACTGCAGCATGTTATAGACACACAATTTATTATAGGTACTAATTATACTATTACTGTTGACCACTTGGTTAATGATCCCAAAGGCACCGGCTTTTATTTTAATGGTCTGGTGGACATATCAGGAAATACAGCCGGTTTAGTTACACCTGTAAATTCTTCGAAAGGCAAAAAAACAATTATTGGAGTACCCTTTGATCAATATTTTAAAACGCAGGCTGATGTACGGTATTATTATGCCTTCAGTACAAAAATGAGAGTAGCCAACCGTGTTATTGCGGGATTTGGATATCCTTATGGCAACTCAAGACAAATACCTTTTATTAAACAATTTTTCATTGGAGGAAATAATAGCCTGCGAGGTTTTAGAAGCCGATCTGTAGGCCCGGGAACCTATTTAGACCCTAATATAAACAGCAATAAATTTTTCCCTGATGAATCAGGTGATATAAAACTTGAGTTAAATACTGAATTGAGGTTTAAGCTTAATAAAATTTTAGAGCCTGCAATTTTTATTGATGCTGGAAACATCTGGCTGTATAATAAAGATACAACTACTATAAGAGGAATGCCGGGAGTCATATTGAGACCTGGAGTTCAGTTTACAAAAGATTTCCTAAACGAACTTGCTGTAGACGCTGGTGTAGGACTGCGAATTGATCTGGCTATATTATTATTAAGGCTTGATATTGCAGCTCCTTTACATAAACCCTGGCTGCCATCAGGCCAGCGATGGGTACCGGGTGATTTCAATTTTAAAAATGCTGTTTTCAATTTAGCTATTGGTTATCCATTTTAAATTTTACACTTGTTGTATTTGTTTTAGTAATGGCGTTTCCGAAAATTATTTTTTACTACATTCAATTATATTTTACTCTTATATAAATGCAATTGTATTAATTTAAAAAATGACCTTTTTCAATAAGATAATTGTTGTTGTCATTTTGTGTCTGCCACAGGCTTTATTTGCTCAGCTTACTTCAGATTCGGTTTATATTCTACAACCTGACCGTGTCTTTGATGGAGAACAAATGCATGAAGGTTGGCAGGTTGTTATAAGAAATAATAAGATTGAATTTGCAGGGACTTTAAATAAAGAGCCCGCGAAATCTAAAATAATTATTCTTAAAGGATGTACACTTTTACCCGGACTGATTGAAGGACACAGCCATCTTTTTCTTCATCCATATAATGAAACTCCATGGAACGACCAGGTTCTTAAAGAATCAAGAGCAGAGCGTATTGCAAGGGCAACTGTTCATGCTCAAAAAACATTGCTTGCAGGTTTCACAACAGTTCGTGATCTTGGAACAGAAGGTGCAGGCTATGATGATGTTGGATTGAAAGAAGCAATTGAAAAAGGAATAATTCCCGGGCCCCGAATGCTTGTTGCAACCAGAGCTATTGTTGCAACAGGAAGTTATGGCCCTAAAGAATTAAACAAAGATTTTGATGCGCCAAAAGGAGCCGCAGAAGCAGATGGTGTCGATGCACTTATTAAAGAGGTACGAACGCAAATTGGTAAAGGTGCAGATGTAGTAAAAGTATATGCAGATTACAGATGGGGTATAAATAAGGAGGCCATGCCAACCTTTACAATAGATGAATTAAAAAAAATTGTAGAAGTCGCGGAAAGCAGTGGAAGAACTGTTGCAGCACATGCAACTACTGCAGAAGGAATGCGAAGAGCTATTAGTGCAGGTGTTACTACAATTGAACATGGCGATAATGGTACACAGGAAATTTTTAATTTGATGAAACAAAAAAATATTGCCTTATGCCCTACTCTTGCAGCCGGTGATGCGATAGAACAGTATAACGGCTGGCATAAAGGAGTAGACGCAGATCCTGAACGAATAAAACAAAAGCGAATTAGTTTTCGGCAAGCATTAGCTACTGGTGTTACTATTTGTATGGGTGGTGATGTAGGCGTATTCCCGCATGGAGATAATGCACGTGAAATGGAAATGATGGTGGAATATGGAATGAAGCCATTGAATGTTTTACAATCAGCAACATCAGTGAATGCAGATGTTTTTAAAATTAATGATAAGGTTGGGCGAATAAAACCGGCTTTGTATGCTGATATACTTGTTGTACAAGGCGACCCTTTAAAAAATATTCACGACATCAGGAATATAAAACTGGTAATCAAAAACGGGGTTATATATTTTCAATAATACTCTACTGAGAATATATTAATGCTCACGGCATTCCTAATGTTTTTTTCATTCCCACAAAGATTGTTTTCCATACAAGATTAAAAAAAGATTTTTGTACATCACGATCGTAATGTGGATTTACCTCCCGAAGATCGCCATTACGGGGATTATCATTTTTAACAATGATATTCGCAAAAAGGCTTATAAGACCTTTCTTCTTAATTTCATTTGTATTTTTATCATGCTTAAGTACATCAACTTTGAGGTTGCTGTATTTCATAACCATTTTTCCTCCAGCTTTTAGATTATCTCCTGTGAAATTAAAGTCAACTGAATTTATCATACCTGTATTTAATTTTATCAATGCCAATGGTACAGCAACCTCATTGAGTAAGTGCGCATCAAAAGAAGGTATATTTCCGGTAGCTGTAAACCTCCCCTCATCATCATGCAGGAGAAACGTAAAGTTTCCTTTTACCGGAATGGTTGCTAATAATTTCGATTCAAAAGAAATTTTTAGTGCATTATTTTTTTGAATTGCTTCCTGCATATTGGTAATGTTATTGATGTTAATGGTGTTTTCTGTAAATTTTATTGTGCCTGTGCTATCACTCAACGCCTCTCTCTCTCTGTATTCAATATAAGTATTTAATAAAGTTGCCTTTGATATATTTAGGGGTACATCAATTTTAGTAATCAGCTGAGAAGGATAGTTTCCTACTTTGCTTTTTCCATTTAAAGGTTTTTGAAGATCGCGGTAAATTTTTACAGTAGCATTATTTACTACCAGGGCAGACGCTATTATTTTTTTGTGGATAAGATTTTTCATATCAATTCCCTTAAGGAAAATTCCCTTTAGAACCACATCATAGCGGTCTCTTTGAAAGTGCTGCCTGTTTGCAAATTCCCTCTCTCCATAAATTGGCTTTATAATATATGCGCCTATTTCCAACTGTTTTCGCAAAGAATTAAGCACGATGGTTTGATATAAATAATTATAATCTCCATCTTTCGATTTCATCTTTAGACTGCTGCAGTTTATTTCCACTTCATTACTAAAATCAAGCGGATGTTTTTGCAACTGGATTATTTCATCGGCCTTTACTTCGTTTATTTTTATGGCAACATTGCCTATAGCGTAATCGCTACCTGGAGCAGGTTTATAGGTAACCTTGGGGAAACTCAGCTTATTCATATCAATGCTATACACATGCCTGAACCCTGTGGTGTCTTCTTGTTTGGGCTTTTTATCCGTGTCGGCTTTAAGGCCGCCGAGTGGAGGTTCGTAGAGCGTGATATTGTCACAGGTAATGCTTTTTACAATGATATTTTTATTTTTTACAAATTCATTTGCATCAAGGCCATTCAGATAAAGGTTTTTTGCGCTTAAAAGCTTGCTGCTGTCCGATGTATCATTATCAAACCTGTTTACCATTATATCTTGAAACGAAATAACGTTATCCTCCCCACGAAAATTAAGATTACTCACTCTTAATTCCGGGCGGTCGTTGTTATACGTTACAAAAGAAGCAACGCTTACGTCAGCAGCTTTACAAAATAAAGTACGGGTTGTGTCGAGATTATGGGCACTATCAATTAACACATCTCTTAATTGCACATTGCCATTTATAAAATCAAATTCTTTTTCCTTCGACGCAAACGCAATTCCTCTTATGTTTACGTTATTGATGAACACATGCCCTGCCCTGATCAAACGCAGTTTGCCAAGTATTTCGTCATATACCGTCTTTGCCTCTGCCCTAATATTTGTTCCCTTGCGAAGCGACTTTAGAAAATATACCGTTACATCAGGATTTGTTATCACCACAGAATCGCCAATCATTTGCTGGCCCAATAAAGCTTTATCAGTTTTTACACCAGTTACATTTATAGAAGCTATTTTAATATCCAGCAATACATAAGGCAGATCGTCAAAATTTAAAGTTTTAATTCGGAACGTGTCAGGTGTAATATGCACATTTTTTAAGTACGCAGTGCCCAATATTTCATCAAAGTGCAGTGAATCGTAGGAAACCGCATACAGGCTGTCTGTTGCCTTTGCAACTTTGTTGGCGATAGTTTCATTTACAATCCTGTATTTATTTTTTTGCCAGATAAAAAACACAATGCCAAGGGCGATAATAATTGCAAGAACTATCAAGATAAATTTCCGAGATATTGATTTTAGAAAATTCGGCAGGTGCATATCAAGTTTATAATTAGAAAAATCGTGTTGTAGCGGAACTCAAATTTAAAGTTTTAGTTTTGACACTCATTGATTTATCATGGATATAGATTTTAATAAAAATGAAGATGCCATGAAGATGGCTTTAAGTAATGTAAAAAAATTATTTAATAAGATTGAAGAAGGAGGTGGTAAACAGGCGATTCAGAAACAAAAAGAAAGAAATAAATTAACCGCAAGGGAACGCATTAACTACCTGCAGGATAAAGGCAAACCCTTTATTGAAATAGGAGCATTTGCCGGCTATGGCATGTATGAGGAATATGGCGGCTGCCCTGCAGGTGGAACCGTTGCAGGTATTGGTTATGTAAGTGGTAAACAATGTGTAATTATTGCCAATGATCAAACAGTGAAGGCCGGTGCATGGTTTCCCATCACCGGAAAAAAAAATCTTCGCATGCAGGAGATTGCCATGGAAAATAATTTACCCGTTATTTATTTAGTGGATAGTGCCGGTGTATTTCTCCCGATGCAGGATGAAATTTTTCCGGATAAAGAACATTTTGGCCGCATTTTTAGAAACAATGCAAAAATGAGTGCGATGGGCATTACACAAATTGCAGCTGTGATGGGGCCATGCGTAGCAGGTGGTGCTTACTTACCAATTATGAGTGATGAGACTTTAATGGTTGAAGGCAACGGTTCCATTTTTTTAGCCGGCCCTTATCTTGTAAAAGCAGCAATAGGTGAAATCGCAGATAATGAAACATTGGGTGGTGCAACAACACATACAGAGATTAGCGGTATTGCAGATTATAAATTTGCCACAGAAGAAGATTGCCTCGACCAGGTAAAAAAAATTATAAGCAAGGTTGGAGATTTTCCCCAGGCAGGTTTTAACAGGATCAATCCGTTACCTCCCGTAAAAGATCCGTCAGAGATTTATGGCATTTTTCCTGAAGGAAATACAAAGCCTTATGATATGCTTGAAATAATTGAAAGAATTGTTGATGCTTCGACTATGCTCAGCACAGGTGCTTCGACTATGCTCAGCACAGGTGCTTCGACTATGCTCAGCACAGGTGCTTC
>JBDTYU010000317.1:0-6983 GCA_040005535.1 Ginsengibacter sp.
ATATACACTTATCTTCTTCAGCAATCTGATGCGAAATTTACCATCATTCACAGCCTTGATGGTTATGATGAAATTTCCTTAACAGGTGATGCAAAAATTATTACCAATGATGGTGAAAAAATTTATACAGCCGAATATCTTGGTAAAAGAATGGTAAGCCCGCAGGATATTTATGGAGGCAATTCCACAGAAGAGGCTGCTAAAATATTTTTGAAGATTTTAAAAGGCGAAGGTACCTGGGCGCAAAATGCAGTCGTGATTGCAAATGCAGCTATAGCACTTTCCTCAACCGGTAACTTTGCCGGTTATGAACATTGTTATGAATTGGCAGTAGAAAGTCTTGAAAGCGGAAATGCTTATAATTGTTTTCAAAAATTAATAAGCCTTCAGTAAATGCATATTCTTGATAACATAATTGCAAAAAAGAAAATTGAAGTTGCGGAAAGCAAACGAAATAAAAGTATTACTGAATTGGAAAACGGACTATTCTTTAAAAACAAAACGCTTTCTTTCAGAGACTATTTATTAAGAGAAGATAAAACGGGTATCATCGCAGAGTTTAAAAGAAAGTCGCCATCAAAAGGTGTAATCAATAATACATCAACCGTTGTAGAAGTAACCACTGCTTACGCAAGATATGGGGCCAGTGGAATTTCTGTTCTTACCGACGAGGAATTTTTTGGGGGCTCTTTAAATGATTTATTGGAATCTACTATTAATGAAGTTCCTTTATTACGAAAAGATTTTATAATAGACGAATATCAATTAATAGAATCGAAAGCCTTTGGTGCGGAAGTGATTTTATTAATTGCTGCATGTCTTACTAAAGTAGAAGTGAAAAAATTTGCCGCTCTTGCAAAAAATATCGGATTAAATGTTTTGCTCGAGATTCATAATGAACAGGAATTAGCACATATTTGCAATGACGTGGACGTCGTTGGAATTAACAATCGCGACCTGAAAACTTTTACTGTTGACATTAATATCTCTATCAAACTGAGTGCACAAATTCCTGAGGATAAAATAAAAATTTCAGAAAGCGGGATTGATAATATAGATTCTATAAAGCTGTTAAGGCAACACGGTTTCAGAGGATTTTTAATTGGCGAAAAATTTATGAAAGAAAAAAATCCCGGATTGGCATTTCAAAATTTTGTAGAAGAATTAAAAAGTAATAAATGAAACTAAAAGTTTGTGGGATTACGCAAGTAGAACAGCTAAAGCAATTGGATGAACTTCATATAGATTATGCAGGGCTTATCTTCTATAGCCAATCTTCCAGATGTGTTATTGATAAATTGAAAGCCGAAGATGTTAAGCCTCTACCCCTTTATTTAAAAAAGGTGGGCGTATTTGTAAATGCTGCTGAAAATGATATCATGACCCAGGTTGAAAATTTCGGTTTAGATATTGTTCAGTTACATGGTGATGAAACACCAGGATTTTGCAATCATATCAGTGATCGGGTTACTGTTATAAAGGCTTTCAGAATCACACATACAAACGAACAAAATATTGATTGGATGGTAAAGCCTTATGAGGAGTTTTGTGACTATTACCTGTTTGATACCAATCGTAAAAATGCCTATGGCGGAACAGGAGAAAAATTTGACTGGAAGATTTTAAATAAAAATAAAATCAATAAACCATTTTTTTTAAGCGGAGGTATAGGATTACAGGATGTTGAAAAGTTAAGAGCTTTTGAGCATCCTTTTTTTTACGCTGTTGATGTAAACAGCAGGGTTGAAATTGCAGAAGGTATAAAAGATATTGAGTCAATCAAGGAGCTTGTCGGTGAATTATTCGTAAAATAATATAAGATTAGATGGTTGAAATATAAATAAATTGTTTAGCACAATGATTGAATTTATCAGACAGAAATGAAAATAATAAAAAGTAAAGATATTTTTTATGTGGATGAAAATGGCTACTACGGCCAGTTTGGTGGAGCCTATGTTCCTGAAATGTTATATAAAAATGTTCAGAATCTCCAGAAAAATTATTTAAAAATTATCGGGAGTAAAAGATTTCAGAAAGAATTTCATGCGCTTTTAAAAGATTATGTTGGCAGGCCAACTCCATTATACTTCGCTGAAAGATTAAGCGAAAAGTATAAAGCAAAAATTTTTTTGAAACGTGAAGATTTGTGCCATACCGGTGCGCACAAAATCAATAATACTGTTGGGCAAATTTTACTTGCTGAAAGACTCGGTAAAAAAAGAATTATTGCAGAAACAGGCGCTGGTCAGCATGGAGTTGCGACCGCTACAGTTTGTGCATTAAAAGGCCTTGAGTGTGTTGTGTATATGGGCGAAAAAGATATAGAAAGGCAGGCACCCAATGTTGCAAGAATGAAGATGCTGGGCGCTACCGTTATACCTGCAGTAAGCGGCAGCAAAACCCTGAAAGATGCTACCAATGAAGCTATCCGCGACTGGATTAATAATCCTGATGATACATATTATATCATTGGGAGTGTGGTTGGGCCACATCCTTATCCTGATATGGTAGCCCGTTTTCAAAGTGTGATAAGCAGTGAAATACGTAGCCAGTTAAAAGAAAAAACAGGCGGCGAATTACCTTCTTATGTGATTGCATGTGTAGGTGGTGGCAGCAATGCAGCGGGAGCTTTCTATCATTTTTTAAATGAGCTCTCAGTTAAATTAATTGCTGTTGAAGCAGCAGGAGAAGGAGTTGACAGTGGCAAGAGCGCTGCAACAACTCAATTGGGTTCTGAGGGAATTCTACACGGTAGCAAAAGCCTGGTTATGCAAACAGCAGATGGCCAGGTTGTGGAACCACATAGCATTTCAGCGGGTCTGGATTATCCTGGTATAGGTCCCCTGCATGCGCATTTATTCAAAAGTGATAGGGCAGAATTTATGAGTGCAACAGATCAAGAAGCGCTTACCGCAGCCTTTGAGCTTGCAAAACTTGAAGGAATTATTCCAGCGCTTGAACCGGCTCATGCACTTTTTGTCTTGACTAAAATGAAGCTTAAAAAAAATGATGTCGTTGTGGTAAATCTAAGTGGGAGAGGAGATAAGGATATGGCTACTTATATGAAGTTTATCAACCTGTATTAAACTTTTAAAAGTTTCGGGCTTTTAAGTTTTAAATATTAACTGACATCATGAACCGGATTGAAAAATTATTTTCTGACAAGAAAAAAAATATTTGTAGTATTTATTTTACTGCAGGCTTCCCCCAATTAAATGATACCAGTAAAATTCTTTATTCGTTGCAAAAGTATGGTGCAGATATGATTGAGATCGGAATGCCTTACAGCGATCCTTTAGCAGATGGCCCTGTAATTCAACACAGCAGCATGAAGGCTTTGCATAATGGGATGTCCATCACATTATTATTCGAACAATTAAAAAAGTTCCGTGATAATTCCCCTTTACAGGGGCGGGGTTTTCCGCTTATCTTAATGGGTTACCTCAACCCGGTAATGCAATATGGTATTGAAAAATTTTGTATGGAGGCACAACATTCGGGTATTGATGGAATAATATTACCCGATCTTCCATTGCCTGAATATGAAACAGTATATAAACAGATTTTTAAAAAATATAATTTGCATTTTATTTTTTTAATTACACCGGAAACAAGCGAAAAACGTATCAGGAAAATTGATGCGACAGGAAGTGGTTTCATTTACGCAGTTTCATCTTCTTCAATTACAGGTAATGAAAAGGATATAGCAGCACAGGAAAGTTATTTTCAAAGACTTAAAAAAATGAATCTCAAAAACCCGGTAATGATTGGCTTTGGGATAAGAGATCATAAAACATTTTCGCAGGCCTGCAAACATGCAGCAGGAGCAATAATAGGTACTGCATATATTAAAGCGATTGAAGATTCTATTAATATTGATGCAGATACGCAAAAATTTCTTAACTCAATTTTACAGTAAGATGCTTTTAGCTGGGACCTCATTTGATTAAAAAAAATTAAATTTGCAGTCATAAAAAAAACTATGAAGAAAATTTTTATCCTCCTTTTTGCATTACCTTTTTTTGGATTTTCACAAGTAAAAAAAACAGATGGAGCGCACGCAGGAGACAGTTTTATTATTACCGGGAATGTTACTGGCTTTGCTGAAGGCACATCAGTTTCTTTTTTAAATGAACAAACCAATCTTCCGGAAACGCAAGCTATTATTAAGAAAGGTCTGTTTATTATTAAAGGAAAAGTAAATGAGCCAGGCTTTAAAGGGTTAATATTCGGAGATCAGCAACCTGTAGTTCCTATATTTTTAGATAACAGTAATATTAAAATATCGGGAGATAAAAATGCAATTGACAAACTTGTAATAACCGGTTCGCCAACTCATACATTATTTACAGAATATACCAATGCACTAAAACCTTATGGAAAAATATTTTTGCCAGATGCTGAATTTGATTCTAATGCAGTTAATAATGTTGAAAAAATAAGTGAAGAGTTTGTAAAGAAACATGCCGGATCTTACGTGGCTCCTCTGGCAATTATTCGCATGTTTCAGGCAAATCAGGATGGTGCTAAAGCAGAGAAATTGTATAAGTTGTTACCTGCTCCGGTGCAAACAAGCGGGCTTGCCCAATATGTTAACCAGCAAATACAGGAATCAAAAATAAATCCGGTGGGTTCTGTAATTAAAGATTTTTCTCAAAAAGATACTTCTGATAAACTTGTAAATATTTCTTCTTACAGGGGGAAATATGTTTTACTTGATTTTTGGGCGAGCTGGTGTAAGCCATGCCGTATGGAAAACCCAAATGTAGTGGCAGCTTACAATAAATTTCAAAATAGAAATTTTACAATTTTAAGTATATCACTCGACCAGGCCAAACAGGCATGGTTAAACGCAATTCAAATGGATGGACTTAACTGGAGCCATGTTAGTGATCTCAAAGGCTGGAACAATGAAGTAGCAGCACTCTTTCAAATTCGCAGCATACCACAAAATCTCTTAATCGATCCCCAGGGGAAAATTATTGCAAAAAATTTACGTGGGAATGTATTAGAAAATAAGCTTCAGGAAATTTTGAAATAAAAATCCATATTTTTTTCACGTCAGCGATAGTAGTGGTAATGATAAACTTTTTGTTTATCTATTCTTCTGTCAATTTTATACCGGTTTGCGTAAATTCTAATTTTCGTTCTTTATATAATTTGCCGGTCGTCATCTTAAAAGTTTTCTTGCTCATACCAAAGAATGAATAAATATTTTCAGGAGATGATTTATCATGATAAGGTAAATAGCCATCATTCTCTTTTAATAAGCGAAGCACTTTGGTACTTTCATCTTCCACACGGTTGTAGCCGGGCTTACCA
Organism: Ginsengibacter sp.; assembly: GCA_040005535.1. Taxonomy (GTDB): domain Bacteria; phylum Bacteroidota; class Bacteroidia; order Chitinophagales; family Chitinophagaceae; genus Ginsengibacter. The sequence goes on from JBDTYU010000317.1 coordinate 5,323, forward strand.
GCGGCAACATCTATCCGGTAACCGTCAGATTTATTTTCTGGTAATATTTTTTTTATAAAGCCGGGAAAACGATCACCGGTTTCTATAGGACGATACACTTCATTAAAATGCAATAATCCTGTATGCTTGTTGTTTATAATTACAACATAGCCCAGGTCGCTGCGTCGATATACAAGCAGGTCAACAAGATCCATTTCTTTTAAAGTGAGCGTTTCATTAGATAAAAAAGAATCAAATTTTTCTGTTGCAGCCAGTCGCCCCGTTTGTTCATCCATCACTATTTTTACGAGGTAATATCCCCCAGGCTGCATAAAGCTTTTTTGTTTCGAGCGTGGTATAAAAAGATCTTTCATTAGCCCAAAGTCGAGGAAAGCTCCATGAGCTGTTGTGCTCACCACACACAATTTTACAATATCGCCCAACACACCTAACGGTTGCTGTGTAGTCGCAATTGGCCTGTCCTCGCCATCATGGTATAAAAAGACTTTTAATTCATCTCCAATTTTGGTACCGGGAGGCACAAATCTTTTAGGTAATAAAATTCCGATATCTCCATCATCAAGAAATACCCCCATTGACTTTTCTTTAATAACTTTAAGCACATTGTATTCGCCTATTTTTATCATAAATAATTCAGACTTAAAATACAAAGGTACTAGAATGAGTTGTTGAAACTAAAGGAGGATGCTCATTTTCCTGTGATTCCATATTTCTTATTCGGCGTTTACCTCTTTATTATTTCCACGCCTTCAATAATCTTCTGATAATAATAATTTCACCAATATGGTAGCTGTTATGATCGGCAAGTACCAACGCTTCTTTAAGAAGACTTTGTCCATCACCATAATCAAAAATTTTATCTAAACTATCATCTGAATTCTTAATGAGTTCCATAAATGAATTACGGTCTGCTTTGATTTCATCAATACATTTCTGCCAGGCATCCTCTGAGGCCGGTGCTATTTCTTTTGGCCAGTATTCATCAGGCCATTTGGGCGATACATGTTTTGCATTGCGGGAAAATTCCAGGAGATCCCACTGTGTAATACGAATGTGTTCAGCAAGCTGCCAAATGCTGTAAGGCAGATTCCCAGGCCTTTCGCCTAATAATGAAAAAGGGATGTCCTTCAGAGCATTGTCAAGAGAAGCATGTGCATTTCCTTTTTCAATAAGATCTGTCAAATTGCTTATGAGCTCTTTATAATTTGTGATAATGGTTTTTTGTGTTTGCATATTTTTAATTTAGGAGTATTACAATTTAAGAAAAATTGTTACTGATTTTCATTATAATCCGCATCATTAAAAAATAAAACATAAGACGGAACGTTGTATTAACACAACTTTTTATTTACCGGATATTGCTTATGGGCATGCATAACGTCTTAATAAGAGGATTTTAAATCATATAAAATGAAAAATTTCATACAACAGGAGATTTTATTAATGACGGGGACAACTTTTTCAGCAAGACAATGGTGTGAAAAAGAAGCCGGTTTGCAAAATAATCTTACAGAAAGAGAGCAGCTTACAGAAGCCTGCTGGAATGGCTTGTTACAGGAAATGCTACCTGGAATTTGGGAACAAACTGAAGAAAATAAAAAACTATTTCTCTGGGATATAAAAGAGGGCAAATCATTTATTGAACTTGAACTGGGCGAGAT
>JBDTYU010000318.1:0-11795 GCA_040005535.1 Ginsengibacter sp.
TAAGGTTTTACATCATCATAGCTAATAGGCCAGTCATCACCAAGACCGTCAATGCTTTTACGTTTAAAATCTTTCGGCCCAAATCTTAATGAAATTCTACCCCAATGATTGGTACGTCCACCCAACATACGTGCACGCCACCATTCCCATTTTGTACCTTCTGCCTGGGTGTACGGTTCACCATCAATTTCCCAGCCCCAATAACAGCCATCAAAATCACCAAAGGGCCGATACTTAGTACTGGCACCTCTTCGCGGGGATTCCCACGGATTTTTTAACTGGTTAGAATCTTTTGCAGGATCATACATTGGCCCTGCTTCTATTAAGCAAACTTTTAAACCGGCATTAGCCAATACATAAGTCGCCATGCCTCCCCCGGCACCAGAACCTACAATAATTGCATCATAAACTTTAGGCTGAACTTTAATGTGGAAATTTCCCATAAATGATGTAGAGTATTAAGAAAAAATGAAAATATTAAGGACTATGAAAGTAAAACTTCTATAATAAATTCTAAAAAAATTTATTATTGAAATGATAAAACAAATGAGATCATAATAATTTTTTAGCATTCAACTTTATTCTTTTCTAAAAAAGATTTAAAATTTGTTGATGGCAGTTTAAAAAAAATCAGTAGAGGGCGGACGAGCGCCGGCGCAAAGGCATATTGATAAATTGTTATTCTATGTTGTTGAAGGCAAGGTCAAATTGGATGATATTATTACAAATCGTTTACCACGTTCAGTAATATCACATGCTTATTCCATATTTAAAAAAAAAAGAAGATAACTGTGTAAAGGTTGAATTGGATACATGGAAATAAATTATTCATCAGACTTAAGCGCTATCACAAAAAAATTTTATTGCATAGCTTTTTCGCTGATGTTTAAAACAAACTTCAGAAAGCTGATCAACGCCTTTAATTTCTCAGGGTCACTATAAATTTTATTAAACTTATTTCAGATTAAGAGTTTTTTTGCTCAAGTATGATATTTTTTTATCATTTTTTAATCTTTTTTTTATTTTTGAATTCTCTATCATCATTTTGTTGTTAAATTGTTTTCAATTAAACGATTCAACTATGAGATTAAAACTAACTCTTTTTCGTCTCTGGATATTATCCAGTATTATTTTATTTAGTAATGCAAGTTTTTCACAAGGCCATACTGTATCAGGAAAAATTACCGATGCTACCACAGGTCAACCTGTAGTTGGTTCAACTATTTCTGTAAGAGGTACTACAGTTGCAACCGAAACAAATGCTGAGGGTAACTTTACTATTTCTTTACCTAATGCGAATTCAAAATTATTAATTTCTTCTATAGGATATGAAACCCAGGAAGTTTCTACTGCAGGAAGAAATGAGATATCATTAGCTTTAAAAACATCAACGTCTACTTTAAATGAAGTTGTTGTAACCGGTTATTCTTCGCAGCGTAAAAAAGATATAACAGGTGCTGTTACAGTGGTAAATGTTTCAGAATTAAAATCTCAACCTGCAAGTGATGCAACATCTCAATTACAGGGCAGGGCCTCTGGGGTAACGGTTATTCAAAGCGGTGTACCGGGTGCCCCGGCAACAGTTCGCATAAGAGGTTTAGGTTCTTTTAATAATAATAGCCCATTGTATGTAGTTGACGGTGTTCAAACAGGATCTATTGTTGGTATTAATCCTAATGATATTGAAAGTTTACAGGTATTAAAAGACGCCGCCTCCGCTGCTGCGTATGGTGTACGTGCTTCCAATGGTGTAATTGTTATTACCACAAAAAAAGGAAGGAAAAAAGGAGTAAGCGTTTCTTATGATATGTACTATGGTACTCAAACACCAGGGAAAGGATTGGATTTATTAAATCCCCAGGAAGCTGCTGAATTGTATTTTCTTGCACGTAAAAATGTAGGGGTAGCTACAACTGGTTCAGTTTATGGTAATGGAAGTACCCCGGTACTGCCGGATTATATTTTTGCGAGCGGAAGGCCAGCCAATGGTATCCCGATTTTAAATGGAGACTCTGCAGTAAATCCTTCATTATATTCAGTTGATTACGGGCGCCTCGGCGATCCCGATTATTCATTTAATAGTACTTTTAGACCTGGGGGGTATAGTTCTAACAAAGGCTATATTATTGTACCGGCAAGTAAAAGTGGAACAGATTGGTATGATGTTATTACCCGTAATGCGCCAATTCAGAGTCATAATTTGTCAATGAGCGGCGCTAATGATAACAGTCGTTTCTTGTTAAGCTTAAACTATTTTAATCAACAGGCAATAACCCGGTATCAGTTTTATAAGCGTTACACGGCACGTTTAAATAGTGAATTTAATGTGCTTCAACATGTTCGTGTGGGTGAGAATCTGCAATTGTATTCTTCTGAAGCTGATGCGCCTGGTTCCGGTGATAACAATGATAACACAGAGGCTAGTGTTATAAGCCAGACTTTTAGAATTACATCTATTGTTCCTGTTTATACTATCAAGCCAGGGGATTTCGCAGGGAATAAAGGAGGTCCGGGTGTAGGCACATGGGGTAATGCAAGTAGCCCATTGGCACAGCTATACCGTGCAAAAGCTAACCGTAGTAATAATATTAATCTTTTTGGAAACGTATATGCCGAAGTAGACTTAGCAAGGCATTTTACAGTTAGAAGCAGTTTTGGCGGCAATCTTAATACTAACAATGCATTTAGCTATCCTTTTATAGAATATGAAAATAATGAAAACACTGCCAATACTACTTACAAAGAAAGTTTCATTAGAACTAATAACTGGATATGGACAAACCAGGTGAGTTACAAAAATAATTTTGGAGAACATTCTATCAGCGCCTTCGCAGGCACAGAAGCACAGCGTGGAGGCGGCCGCCAGATAATAGGTGCCTCAACAACTTTCTTCAGTTATAATTATAATCCTTTTATTAATTTAGGTAATGGAGGTGTACAAAATTTAGGCGGAAGTAATTATTACACGCCAGGTTCCACACTTTCATATTTTGCAAAAGCAGATTATTCATACAATGATAAATATTTAATATCAGCTACCATAAGAACTGATGGATCTTCAAAGTTTCTGAATCCTAATAAGTATGCTACTTTTCCTGCCTTTTCTCTCGGCTGGAGAATTTCCAATGAAAGCTTCATGAAAGGTATATCCTGGATTACTGATTTAAAATTACGGGGAAGCTGGGGTAAATTAGGGAATGAAGCAGCTTTGTCAGCAATAAATTCCATCACTACTTTCGGAAGTAACCGGCAGAGCTCCTGGTACGATATAAATGGTAGTCAAACTACACCGGAAGAAGGGTTCTTCTTATCTTTCGTTGGCAATCCTCTTGGTAAATGGGAGACAAGTATTTCTTCTAATATAGGATTTGATGCTACATTATTTAATGGAACTACCAGCATTGTTATGGACTGGTATCAGAAAAAAACAGAGGATTTATTGGTGAATGCTGCGCTACAGGCTATTGGTGGTGCAGTTGTAGCCAACACCCCGGCGTTTTACAATGTGGGAAGTATGAAAAATAATGGGATTGACTTGTTAATTGATAACAAGACAAATATTACAAAAGATATTCGTTTAAATACTACTCTTACGTTTACTACGTATAATAATAAAATAACCAAAATTAATGGAGATCAGAAATTTTTTGAATTCAATAGTCCTATAAATGAAGCAAACCGTATTGGTGGTCCCGCTACAAGAAATCTTTTAGGCCAGCCATTAAATACTTACTTCGGTTACCAGGTAATAGGCTTGTGGCAAAACCAAAGTGATATTAATACGCTCACTGCAGCAGTAAGAGCAAAGACCCCCGGAGATACTACTTCAGTGTATCAAAAAGATGCTGCTCCCGGAAGATTCAGATACCAGGATGTAAATGGCGATGGTCAAATTGATTCCAAGGATCGAAAAGTAATTGGTAATCCTAACCCTAAATTTACTTATGGTTTTAACTTAGGCATAGAATATAAGAATTTCGATATTAGTGCTTTTTTCTATGGCGTTTCCGGGAAAGATGCATTCAATTTCACCAAATGGTGGACCGATTTTACCCCAGGTACTTTCCCCGGGGGCAGAAGCAAAGATGCATTGTATAATAGCTGGTTGCCCGATGGCAGCAGGCCTAATGCAAAAACACCTATTGCTGAGTTAACAAGTGGAACCGGCTTTAGTGATAATGGAGTAGTAAATTCTTATTACGTAGAAAAAGCATCATACTTTCGTTTACGAAATCTGCAGTTAGGATATACTATACCTGCATCTATTTCGCGAAAAGCAACTATTTCTAAAATCAGGATTTATGTTCAGGGAACGAATCTTTTCACTATAACAAAATATACAGGATTAAATCCTGATATTCAAAGTACAGATGAGCGTGCGGCGAGCATAGATATAGGCTCTTACCCGGTTGTAAGACAATTCCTCGTTGGTGCCAACGTTACTTTTTAAAAAATTATTTTTAAAATAATATTTAATAAATACAATATGAAAAATAAAATATCAAAAATTTTACTTGCCTCAGGAATAATAGTATTTAGCCTCTATGCCTGTAAAAAAAGTTTTCTTGATCAAACCGCACAGGGAGTATTAGATGAAGCGACATTATCTTCTGAAAAAGGTATTAATAAAATTTTAATAAGTGCTTATGCAATGTTAGATGGCCATGATGGAAGCTTAAACATCGGAGGCCAGTGGGGTTCGGGGGCATCAAACTTCGTATTTGGTAGTATGGCAGGAGGAGAAGCAAACCGTGGTTCAACGCCGGGTGATCAGGGAACAAATATGACAAATGCAATACGCCACGACTATGCACCTTTAAATCTTGCGCTTAATGATAGATGGATTGCTTTATATGAAGGAATAAAACGTTGTAATACTGTTTTGGAAGTTCTGGCACAGGCTGGTGATATTGTTAGTGCCGATGGTCAAAAAAATATTTCAGGCCAGGCACGTTTTCTCAGAGCGTGGTATAATTTTCAATTACGAATTACTTTCGGCAAAGTACCCTTTATAGATGAAAAGACTGATCTTGATTTAACCAGTGGTGCAATACCGGGGGTGGCGAATGATCAGGATATTTTTCCCAAAATAATAGAGGATGTAAAATATGCTTATGAAAATCTTCCTGCAGGTCAGAATGCTAAAGGCCGGGCCACCAAATGGACTGCCGGCGCTTTGTATGGTAAAGTTTTGATGTTTACAAAAGATTTCCCTACAGCAAAAACAATTTTGGCCGATGTTGTGGCAAATGGCAAAACACCATTAGGTGTGCCCTTCGATTTAAATACTAATTATGATGATAACTTCAATGTAGATTTTGAAAATAGCAAAGAATCAGTATTTGCATTTCAATCTTCTTCGCAGGATAATGCAGGTGCCCGTAATGCTAACTGGGGTGATAATTTAAATACCCCGGCTGCGCCTATTGGCGGAGCAGGCTTTTTTACACCGACATATTACTTTACTAATAGCTTTAAAACAGATGCTTCCGGATTGCCACTTGCCAATCCACAAAATACTGAAGTGTTGGATCCTGCCGGTACAGACCCAATAACAGGGTCAGCTGCAGGTTACACACAATATGCAGGTAATGTTGATGTCCGTTTAGATTGGACTGTGGGCCGCAATGGTGTTCCATTTTATGACTGGGGAACATTTCTTACCAGTTGGCAAAGAGACCGTACAGCCGGCCCTTTTGCAGGTAAGAAAATTATGATTCGTCAATCACAAATTGGCGCAACTCATGATGCCAGTATTTGGTTTTCATCAGGTGGCACGTCTTTAAATATCAATTTAATGCGTTTTTCTGATGTATTGTTGTTATTAGCAGAAGCAGAAATTGAATCCGGATCACTTCAAAATGCATTTGATATAGTAAACAGGGTACGCACCAGGGCGCAAAATTCTAGAATAGTTACATTCCCTTCTTCATTAGGCACTCCGGTTACAAAACCTTATACTACTGTTTTTTCAAGCCAGGCCGAAGCACGCAGTGCTGTTAGATTAGAGCGATTACTTGAATTAGGCATGGAAGGTCAAAGATTTTTCGACCTTATACGATGGGGGAATGCACCGGCTGAGTTGAATGCTTTTTATGGCTATGAAGTTGCAATCCCCTATCAAAAGTTTGGGGATCTTACTCCTAAACCTATTTATAACGGTGGGCCTCAACAGGATTATTATGCCATTCCACAACAACAAATTGATTTAAGTCACGGGTTGATAACACCCTAATTTATATTTAATTATATAATTAAAAAGGCAGGACTTTAGCAGTTCTGCCTTTTTTAAGCTCTGAAAAAAATCTAAAAATTTATTGATATAAATTGCTTTCGAATTAAATTATTTCCGCTCAAATTTATTTGTGAATACAAATTATTTTTCAAAATTATGGTGCGTTATAACTGTAGGAATGATCATATTTTTTCTTTTAAGCTGTAATAATGATAAGGGGAAATTTATAAAACTAAGTCCTGATAGAACCCACATTAATTTTTCAAACAGAATTACTGAGAATGATTCAATAAATATTTTTGATTTTGCCAACATATATAATGGTGGTGGTGTAGGCGTAGGTGATTTTAATAATGATGGATTACAGGATTTATATTTTACAGGTAACATGGTAGCAAACAAATTGTATTTGAATAAAGGTAAAATGCAATTTCAAGATGTTACCGCTGACTCTCATACGGATGGTGGTGGGGTTTGGAGCAGAGGGGTTACTGTGGTAGATATAAATAATGATGGAAAGATGGATATGTATGTATGCGCAACAGCAAAACGTGATCCTTTAAAACGCATAAATATTTTGTACGTAAACCAGGGGTTAGATAAGAAAGGTATTCCGGTATTTAAAGATATGGCACAGGAATATGGCCTTGCAGATACAACCCAAAGTACAATGGCTTACTTTTTTGATTATGATAACGATGGTGATTTGGATTTATTCATAGGTGTAAATCATATCATAAAAGACGAGAACACCAATATATATAAAAAGCGAAACTTAAACGGTGAACATCCAAGTACATGCAAACTTTACCGCAATGACTGGAGTGATTCATTAAAACATCCTGTGTTTACAGATGTTTCAAGGCAGGCAGGAATATTAATTGAAGGCTATACACATGCGGTAGATATTTTTGATGTTAACCATGATGGATGGATGGATATATTAGTAACGAATGATTATATATCAGATAATGTTTTATACATTAATAACCACGATGGAACTTTTACTGATCATGTAACAGATTATTTTAAGCATACAGCATCCAACTCAATGGGAAGCGATGCAGTAGATATAAATAATGATGGCCTGGACGATGTTATTGAGGTTGATATGGCGCCACAGGATAATTTAAGAAAGAAAATGTTTCAGAATGCACTTAATTATCAAATGTATCAAAACAGTGACCGTTTTGGCTTTCAATATCAGTATCCTAGAAATATGCTGCAAGTTAATAAAGGCTCTACACTAGGGTTAATGGATAGTATTGAGCATCCTGTATTTGCCGATGTAGGATTTTTTTCAGGTATTGCTGAAACTGATTGGAGCTGGAATCCTTTAGTTGCCGATTTTGACAACGATGGCTTTAAGGATATACTCTTTACTAACGGTTTTCCTAAAGATATTGCCGATCATGATTTTATTGCGTTCAGGCATCAGGCCTTTCAACTAAGTACTACACAGGATATGCTTTCTGAAATTCCTGAAGTTAAAATTCATAACTATGTATACAAAAATAATGGCGACTTAAAATTTACTGATCAAACCATTAACTGGGGTTTGGAAGACCCAACATTTTCAAACGGCGCTGCTTACGTGGACCTTGACAATGATGGCGATTTGGATGTGGTGATAAATAATATTAATGACTCCGCATTAATATATGAAAACAAAATTTCGCAAAGCACAAATTTCAATTACTTAGATATTCAATTTATTGGTGGTCCTAAAAATATAAATGGAATCGGTACTAAAGCAATTTTGCATCAGAAAAACAATACACAATCATTTTTAAATAATCCTTACCGGGGCTATATTTCGTCAGTATCTCCTATTATGCATTTTGGTTTAGCAGGAGATTCTGTAATAGATTCTTTGGAAATCTATTGGCCGGGTAATCTTAAACAAGTGCTTAAAAATGTGAATCCTAACCAGGTTCTCATTGTGAATGTTAGTAAGGCATCTGTCTCTCCATTTAATGTTCAACCAACTATCGCAACAAATAATTGGTTTACCAATATCACACAGCAATCAGGTATTAATTATACACATCAGCAACCAGATTTTGTAGATTTTAATATTCAGAAATTATTACCACATAAATTATCAGAATACACGCCGGGTATTGCTGTTGGTGACATAAATGGAGATGGCCTTGATGATTTTATTACAGGAGGGGTTACCGGGCAAAGTCCGATAATATTTATTCAACAGGCAGATGGTCGTTTTTCAACTTCTCCTATGCTGAAGCCCGAAGATGCTTTATTAAAAGCATCTGAAGATAGAGGCTTACTTCTTTTTGATGCAGACAATGATGGTGACCTTGACCTGTATATTTCTGCAGGGGGATATCAATATGATAGCGGCACCAAAGCCTATACCGATGTATTGTATATCAATAATGGAAAAGGAGAATTCATTGCTGATACCAGTGCACTTCCTTTAAATACTACCAGCAAGTTTTGCGTGAGGGCTGTTGATTGTGATAAGGATGGAGACCTTGATCTTTTTATTGCGGGCAGAGTTGATCCTCATTCTTATCCAAAACCTGTAAGCAGTTTTATTTACAGGAATGACACCAAAAACGGTATTGTACATTTTACCGATGTTACAAAAGAAATTGCTCCTGCATTGGTGAACATAGGTCTTACCTGTGATGCTGTTTTTACAGATTATGACAATGATGGATGGATGGATTTAATTTTAGCCGGAGAGTGGATGCCCATAACTTTTTTGCATAATGAAAAGGGTAAGTTTGTTAATGCGACGATGAACTCCGGGTTGTCTAAGAACGTTGGTTGGTGGAACAGTATAACTGCAGGTGATTTTGATAATGATGGCGATATTGATTATGTGTTGGGTAATCTTGGCTTGAATTCATTTTATAAAGCATCTGACGAAAGGCCTGTCGGTATCTATGCTAAAGATTTTGATAATAACGGGAGCTACGACGCAATTCCTACAATTTATTTACAAGCTACCTTGCTACCAAATGCCCCATGGCTTGAGTTTCCGGCTAATGGCCGTGATGACATGGCCAAGCAAATGATTGCTATTAGAAGATCTTTTCAAAATTATAAATCTTATGCTCAGGCACCTATTGACAAAATACTAACCGCCGGGCAATTAAAAGATGCATTGGTTTTAAAAGCAAATTATCTTTCATCCTGTTATATTCAAAACAACGGAAATGGTCATTTTAGTATAAAGCCTTTGCCTGAACAGGCACAAATGTCAGCTTTGAACGGAATGATAACTGATGATTTTGATGGAGACGGAAATCTTGATATTGCAATAAATACCAATGATTATAGCACTGATCCATCTGTTGGCCGATATGATGCTCTTAATGGTCTTGTATTAAAAGGTGATGGTAAAGGTGGATTTATTCCGCTTAGCATTTTACAAAGTGGCGTTTTCATCCCAGGTAACGGTAAAGCGATGATTAAATTAAAAGGCATAAATAACGAGTACAGGATGGCTGCTTCGCAAAATAAAGGACCACTGCTGTTATATAAACAAAGATATCCAACAACTATAATTCCTTTTGCAGCAGATGATGAATATGCTATTATAACTCTGAATAATGGTGCCACGCAAAAAGTAGAAAACTATTATGGGAGTTCATTTCTTTCTCAGAGTGCCAGGTTCTTATCAATAGGTAATAACACAAAATCTGTTGTTATAAAAAATTCCAAAGGACAACAACGGAATGTTTTTAGAAATTAACTAATCAATTTAATGGGAATATTCTTCTTGATATAAATAAGAAAAATTAAAGGGAAAAAGAATACTCTATTATTTAAGAATTTAAAATTTATAAACCAATCAAAAATATTATTTGAAAACTTTATTTTCTTTTCTGATCCTCACCCTGCTTTTTTTTGGATGCACTCATCCTGGCAAAAAAGCTAATGCCAAAATTCTTACTGATAAAAATATATTGTATCGCAATGAAAAACAATTGACGGATGTAATTATATACGATGTATTTTCTCCGCCTGTGTCAAGCCGGATATATGCCTATACATCATTAGCATCTTACGAAGCTCTGCGGTTTAGTAAGCCAGGATATTTATCTATAGCTGAAAAATTACATGGATTTTCTACAATGCCTGTTCCTGAAAAAAATAAAGCGTATAATTTTTTATTGGCAGCAACCAAAGCATTTTTTACCGTTGCTGAAAAAGTTACTTTTTCAAAAGACACACTTGTAAACTATGAAACAAATGTCTTTAATGATTTTCAATTATCATTAGATAAGGACATTTATGATCGTTCAATTGCATTTGGAGAATCAGTTGGTAATAAAATATTAGAAAGAACAAAAGTTGATATGTATCAGCAAACGCGTGGCATGGCTAAATTTCTTGGCAGCACTGAAACCGGTAAATGGAGGCCAACTCCGCCTGATTATTCAGATGCGGCTGAACCTTACTGGAGTATGATTATGCCACTTGCTGTTGACTCTGCTTCGCAAATCAGTTGCGCAAAACCACCGGATTACGATACAAGTAAAACAAGTGAATTCTTTAAAAACGTAAATGAAGTATATACTATCGGTAAAAGCCTTACTGATAGTCAAAGAATCATTGCAAAATATTGGGACGATAATCCATTTGTTATAGAACATTCAGGGCATTTAATGTTTGGCAATAAAAAAGTTACGCCTGTTGGCCATTGGATGGGGATTACAACACTTGCATGCCAGGTAAAAAACGTTGATGCTGTTGAAGCTGCTAAAACGTATGTACTTACTTCGGTAGCGATGTACGATGTAATTATTACCTGCTGGAAAGAGAAGTTTCGTAGCCTGGTTATACGACCTATAACTGTAATAAATGAAACTATAGATCGCTATTGGGAACCATTTTTACAAACGCCGGCTTTTCCTGAACACAGTAGCGGTCATAGCGGAATTTCTGCTGCGGCCGCAACAATACTTACCAAAAGATTTGGAAATAATTTTTCTTTTAATGATACAACTGAACATCAATATATTGGCATGACACGCAGTTTTCAATCATTTGACCAAGCTGCACTGGAAGCATCGTTGAGTCGCATTTACGGAGGAATACATTACCGCACGGGAGTAGATGCGGGCGCTCAACAGGGAAGGGATGTAGGGAATTATATTTTAAATAAATTTTTTCCACCTTCTTATGAAACAAAAAACTGATGATAAGATTGACTAATATTCTTTTTTAAAGTCATTATTTGAAATATACATTTTGCCACCTTGCAGATTTTCTTCCATTTTCACCACACTTTTTTTTGAGGTATTTTTTGAACATTAATCTTGATATCCTTTAGTTCATACTATCAGCTATCCCGTTGTTACAGTAAAAAGTAAACAAGCTATATTAAAAGGTTTTAGTTTTATGCTTTTATAAAAGCAACACTCCGCATGAACGAAAGGCTGAAAGAATTATCCGGGCAATTAGAAGGCGAACTGTTTGTGGATGATACAATGAAGATTTTGTATGCTACTGATGCTTCAGCTTACAGGGAAATTCCTTTGGCTGTGGCAATTCCAAAATCGATAGATGATCTTAAAAAGCT
>JBDTYU010000319.1:0-7423 GCA_040005535.1 Ginsengibacter sp.
TCAATTACTTTCTCTCTTTTTAAAATCAGATATCCTAACCTGTCATTACTGATTCCATTTTTAAGATTGTAATTAAATGATAGTTGTTCATCTTCAACATTTGTTTCAAAATATTTAAAATCAATATTGGAATAATTTTTTAATGCTTCACCTATTTCATACAAGTGAGTGGATAAAATAAATACGGAATTTTTTATTTTGATAAGACCTTCAATCACAACAGTACTGCACTTCATTGCATCCTGAACATTAGTTCCTTTAAACAATTCATCAATAAGTATCAACCATTGGCGGCCATCATTGATTTTTAAAATTGTTTTTTTGATCCGTTGCACTTCATTATAAAAATAACTTTCTCCTTTCATTACATTGTCTACCACATTAATATTGCTAAGCAGCCCGTTAAACAAAGAAAGCTCCATTGACCTTGCAGGAACTCCCATACCAATGTGTGCCAGAAAAACTGCCCCTCCTACAGCTTTAATAAAAGTGCTCTTACCGGCCATATTTGCACCGGTCAAAAAAATAAAATTATTATTTTGATTAAGTTCAAGATCGTATGCTACCGGTTTAGAAAGTAAAATGTGATAAAGGCCTTCTGCTTTTAGTAAAGGTTTTTTAGATATTGTAAATATTGGAAATACAAGATCAAGTTCCTTCATTGCCATTGCCATTCCATACCATGCATCAAGCTGAAAATAAATTTCTATGATTTCTAATAAATTTTGCCTGAAATGGTAACGTATAAAATGAGCAAGACCCAGCATTTCTGCCATAGAAAGATTACTTATCTTTTCTTTTGCAGCAACAATATCGAGCTGATGTTTTTCTATTAAAATCTTTGCTTTTTGCAAAATTCTTTTCAGATTTTCAGGCGCATCATGAATTAAAAAAATTGCAATGATTTGATGCATCCCTTTTATAAAATCAAAAGCATGCCCGGTTGAATATTTCACCAAAGAATAATCGGGCGCATGAAATGTTTTATAAAAATATGCGGTTGAAACGGTAGGCTTAGCAGGGATTTGATCAATATTACTTTCATAAAATTTATGAATCATGAGTACAGAACCATTGCTGATAGAAAGAGGCCATTCTTCTTTTTTTGCAAGAATGAGCTGCAGGGTTTTTTGTACGTCCCGGATGGATTTAATATCAGTTAGAGATTTGCTGAAAATTGATTTTAACTTTTCTCTTCCCCCGATAGTACGGGTTAAATTCAATTTATGAAAAATTGAAAATTCTTCTTCATGATGAAAGATCGAAAGATCATCTAAGGTTGTTTTGTCTGTTTCCATACCCCTAACCCCGGAAGGGAATTTTTTAATTGTACTAAATAATAAGTTTACATGTTCGTCTTTAAAAGGCCTCACACCTTAAATGAAAGTCGCAGACCTTTTACAGATTCATAAAAAAGATCCTGATCATACACACAATTTCCATTTACAAAAGTTTGAATAATGGCAGCTGGAAATGTGTATCCTTCCATCGGGCTCCATCCGCATTTGTACAGAATATTTTCCTTTTTCACCTGAGCTGTTTTATTCAAATCCACCACGACCAAATCCGCAAAATATCCTTCTCTTATATAGCCCCTGTTTTCAATTTTAAAACAGTCTGCTACTGCGTGGCTCATTTTCTCTACAATTTTTTCTAAAGAAATTTTTCCTTCTTTAAAATATGATAACATTAATAATAAAGAATGTTGCACCAGGGGCAATCCTGAATGTGCGTGTTCGTATGGTCCTTGTTTTTCTTCTAAAGTATGTGGTGCATGATCGGTAGCAATTACATCCAGGCGGCCATCCAGCATAGCTTTCCACAATGCCTCTTTATTCTTTGTTTCTTTTATTGCGGGGTTGCATTTTATTAAATATCCCAGTTTTTCATAATTACCGGCAGTAAAATGTAAATGATGAACACATACTTCTGCAGTAATTTTTTTTTCTTTTAATGGAATACCATTACTAAAAAGCTCCAATTCTTTTTGGGTTGAAATATGTAAAATATGAAGGCGGCTATTGTATTTTTTTGCCAAGGATACAGCATAAGAAGAAGATTGAAAACATGCATTCTCATCTCTGATTATGGGATGATCAGCGGGTTGAAGATTTTGTTTTCCACTTTTTATTTTTTCATAATTATCCTTAATTATTTTTTCATCTTCACAATGTGTAGCAATAAGCAGCTCGCTTTCTCCAAATATTTTATTGAGTGATGCATCATTATCTACCAGCATATTTCCTGTGCTGGCTCCCATAAATATTTTTAACCCGCAAATGTCTTTTTTCTTATCGTTCATTCTCAAAACTTCGTCCGCATTAGTATTGCTGGTACCCATATAGAAAGAATAATTTGCTAATGAATTTTGCCTGGCAATAGCATATTTATCTTCCAGTAATTTTTCAGTAAGGGCATTGGGTATTGTATTAGGCATTTCCATAAACGAAGTAATGCCACCTGCAACTGCTGCTTTACTTTCAGTATAGATTGTTGCTTTATGTGTTAAGCCAGGCTCACGAAAATGGACCTGATCATCTATTACACCCGGCAATAAATGTCTTCCTTCACCTTTAATTTCTGTTGTCCTTTCTTTTACATCAATATTGTTATCTATTTTTTCTATTCTCTCTCTTTTTATATAAATATCTTTTTGCTCAATTTTTCCTTCGTTGACGATTGATATCTGTTTAAAAAGATAATTTTGCATATCTTGAAATTAAATAATAAAGACCCAACCCCAATGCAAATTATAAAAAGCCTCTCTACATTACTTGTACTTATTTGTCCGTTTATTATAAATGCACAAACAACTTATTTGCCTGAAGGATCGAAAGAAGTCCAGTTTATAGACCGGCTTGAAATTAAGCAGGGACACAGTACTGATCTTAATTTTTCTACATTAAAACCTTACAGCAGGCGTGCCATTGTCCAGGAGGCGGAATATCTTGACAGCGCAAGGATGGGATATTCAAATTCGCTCACAGGCCAGGATAATACAAAATGGGCTGGGCTTAATCTTACAAAGATTGATGAATATAATCTTCACAGTATACTTATGGATAATTCAGAATGGGTAACAGGTTCAAAAGAAAGTTTTTTGAGTAAAAAGCCTGTTCTTAAAAGTTTTTATGTTACCAAACCAAATCTTCTTGAAGTAAATGTGAAAGATTTTTTTCTTGCCGTAAATCCTGTATTATCTTTTTATGCAGGCGGAGAGTCCGCAGGTAATGAAACTATTTTTTATAATAAACGAGGGGCAACTGCCCGTGGGGTTATTGCTAACCGCATAGGTTTTTCCACAACTATTACCGATAACCAGGAAAGAGGTCCGTTGTTTTTTCAAAGCCGGGTAAATGAATTTAATGCTGTACCGGGAGTAGGGTTTTATAAAAAATTTAAAACTACAGGGTACGATTATTTTGATGCAAGAGGTTACATAACTTTTAATGCAACAAAATATATTGACATTCAATTTGGTTATGATAAAAATTTTATAGGAGATGGCTACAGAAGCCTTTTCCTTAGCGATTTTGGTGATAGCTATTTATTTCTCAAACTAAATACAAAAATCTGGAAATTCAATTACCAAAATCTTTTTATGGAGCTGCTGCCTCAGTTTGTAAAAAATGGCGATAAATTATTAGACAGAAAATATGCAGCCATGCATCACCTGAGTATGAACGTTACCAAATGGCTTAATGTAGGTTTATTTGAAAGCGTAATTTTTGGAAGAAAGAACAGGTTTGATTTTGAATATTTAAATCCGATTATATTTCTACGTCATATTGAAGGCACTGTTGGAAGCCCTGATAATGCTTTTGCAGGTGCAGATTTCAAAGCTAATGTGGCGCATCATTTCCAGTTTTATGGGCAACTTATTTTAGATGAATTTCTGGCCAAGGAAATTGCAAAAAACAACGGATACTGGGCAAATAAATATGGCTACCAGCTTGGTGCAAAATATGTAGATGCATTTACTATTAAAAATCTTGACGTGCAGTTTGAAACCAACAGGATAAGGCCATTCACTTATTCACATTATGATTCTGTTGCCAATTACACACATTATAATCAACCTCTGGCACATGCCCTGGGAGCCGGTTTCCAGGAGTTTATAGGAATTGTAAAATACCAACCTTTACCTAAATTGTACTTCAATGCAAGGGCTATGTATTATTACCAGGGTCTTGATTCAGCAGGAGAAAATTTTGGAAGCAGCCCATTTGAGTTATATACAACCCGCTCTAAAAATTTTGGTTATTTTGTTGGGAGTGGAAATAAAGTAAAAGTATTCAATGGATCATTTGTAGTATCATACGAACTTAAAGAAAATCTTTTTGTTGAAGGTTCATTATTATATCGCAAATTGACAGGAAGAGATAATACTACCCTCTTTGGAATTGGTATAAGATGGAACGCTGCCAGAAGAGAATATGATTATTAAAGAGCCCTTAACCCCGAAGGGGAACACAGAACCTCTATAAGCCTACTTACTACATTATTAAATTCAAAAATGTTACTTTATGCTAAAGATAAAGAAACATCAATTCGCATAAAACCAGCATTAGTTCCCCTCACTTCGGGAAGGGTTGGGGGATGGGCTTTTACTCCACCGTCAAAGAAAAAGTAATCATTTTAGAATTGATCTTATCAATCACATTTGAATACCGTAAATTAGGATCACGGGCATGCAAGTTAACAAGCCCGCTGCTGAGCTTTATTTCAGGAGATAGAACAAAGTATGGGAAATAAATATGAAACCCCAGCCCAAGCTCTACACTTATATCGGAACTCTTTAATTTTATAAGGTCTTCTGCTTTACGTGCTCCTGCGTTACTGGCAAGGTCATAATCAAATTTACCACCGGCAATAGTGTAAACTTTAAAATTTTTTATTCTATCGCTGCTGAATTTTATTTGTACGGGAAAGCTAAGGGTAATAGATTGTACTTTCTTTTCTATTAATGAGTCGCTTGTATATTTTTCTGTATAAAGAAAAGCCTTTTCAGAAAATGTAAGGTCAAGCGGATGCACTCTTAAATCAAAATGATCGCTCATGCGAACATTCACCAGCCACGCAAGATTAATTCCTGCACTGTTAATACTTTCAACATCCATTATGGAATCGTATTGTAAAAACCTGGGATGATGTGTAAATGAAAAATGTGATTTATTAAAGCCGAGGTTTATTCCAAAATGATACGGTTTATCGTCATGGCCTTCCTGGTTAATTACATCACGTAACTGCGCCATGGACGCAGTAGAACAAAACACGAATGACAGTACCAGTAAAATTATTTTTCGCCGCAATAAATGGTGCATATTCCTAAACTCAATGTTTTGTAGAAACTGTGTCTATATCCTAAATTGTTTAAAATGTGAATAAATGATTCCTTCTCGGGAAATTGCTGAACAGAGTTATTTAAATATTGATAGGCGTCATTATTTTTAGAAATTATTTTCCCAATCTTTGGAGTAACAAACTTCATATAAAAATTATAAAGATTTCTTATAACCGGTAACGAAGGTTTTGAAAATTCAAGCACTACCAATTTGCCACCAGGCTTTAACACTCTATAAATTTCTGACAAACCTTTTTCAAGATTTTCAAAATTTCTTACACCAAACGCTACAGTTACTGCATCAAACGTGTCATCTTTATAAAAAATTGCCTCACTGTCTCCATTTAACAGCTGAATATTGTTCTGAAGCCCCAATCTCATTATTTTTTTTTGGCCAACCTCAAGCATGCCCTCACTTATATCAATGCCGGTAATTTTTTCCGGTTTTAAAAGTTTATAGCTGGTAATTGCAAAATCACCTGTGCCGGTTGCTACATCCAGGATATTTTTTGGGTGTAATGAAATAAGTTCACCGATTGCTTTTTTACGCCATCTTACATCAATGCCGGCACTCAAAAAACGATTTAGAAAATCATAACGGAAAGCAATTTTATCAAACATATTTTCGACCTGCTTTTTTTTGCTTTCGGTTGAATGCCTGAAAGGAACTACTGTATCATGGCTGTAAGTATTCATTGCCCCAAAGATAGTTTTTTGCCTTTAGAAGATATTGTGTTAACCATTCTTTCACTTTTATTTTAGATTTGATCTTCATGTTGAAACAGGCGCCCATATTTGTATTGTACATTGCAACCTTTATGCACATCAAAAAAGCGGAATATATTATCAGCAGTCCTTCTTATGAAAAATGTCCTGCACCGGATAGACCCGAATATGCTTTTATTGGCAGAAGTAACGTAGGGAAATCTTCATTAATAAATATGCTTTGCAACAATGAGAGACTTGCCAAAACGTCTAACTCTCCCGGTAAAACACAATTAATAAATCATTTTGAAATAAGGAGCGTACCAAAAGCGGGAGATCATGTTGAAACAAAATGGTACTTAGTGGATTTGCCGGGCTATGGTTTTGCAAAAATTTCACAAAGCAGCAGGAGAAGATGGGAACAAATGATTGAAAATTATCTTCGCAAAAGAGAGAATCTTATTACCGTTTTTATATTGATAGATTCCCGACATTCGCCTCAAAAAATTGATCTTGAATTTATAAAAAAGTTAGGATTGTGGGATGTTCCTTTTGCACTTGTGTTTACAAAAGCAGATAAAGAAAAGCAAAGGGTAGTAAGTAAAAATGTAAAATCATTTCTGGAAAGCCTGAGAGAAACACAGCAATTTTTACCGCAGCATTTTGTTACAAGCTCTATAAAAAAAACTGGTAGAGAAAAAATCCTGGATTTAATTTCAGAAAAAAATAGCGAATTTTAAAATGATGTCACGAATTTTTTCTAATTACACGAAAGGCTTATAAATTATTACAATTCGTGTAATTCGTAATAATTAGTTTAATAACAGTATGTACTTCAAAATGATACCATCGCAATATTAATTCACTATCTTATTAGCACAACTGCTGCTGGCAAAGGCTTCCGGCTTCGCTTTAAAAGCAAAACCCATACCGAGGATGTAGCCCATTGCTTCACGTAAAGCTTCATTACTTTTAAAATTTGGATTTGTATTAATGTCAGCATGTACTTCCATATCTACATCATATAGTGTAAAAAGGTCGCAGAGTTCATAAGCTATCTCAATACTTTTTGCTACTTCAACAAGCATCCTTTCTTTAATACTGTATTGATGCTTTGTTTTTTCATTATGAATAAACATAAATCCCCCATGACCTTCACGAAGGAAAACAATTACTGTTGCAAACTCAGTATCGCTGCCTTTTACCTGGCTATCAGTACCGATGCAAACTTTTAATTTGTAGCCTGCTTTAGTTTCTTTTTGTATGGCTAACTCTACAGCACCTTTTATCGGAAGTTCAATAATATCACCATTAAATTTTCTCCAGCGCATAAATTAGGGTTTTCTAAAATTACCGAAATTCCTGCAACAAAAG
>JBDTYU010000320.1:0-11243 GCA_040005535.1 Ginsengibacter sp.
AACCTTTGTTTCCACCAAGCTGGCGTATGATGATTTGCATCCCCAGCAGCATTACGGAGGTTGAGAAGCGTGCTGTGAGAGATAGTGCAGAACAGGCCGGAGCTAAAGAAGTATACCTTCTTCATGAACCTATGGCGGCTGCGCTTGGAATTGGAATAGATGTAGAAGAGCCGGTAGGTAATATGATTATTGACATTGGAGGTGGTACTACCGGCATTAGTGTTATTGCACTCGCGGGTATTGTATGTGATCAATCAATACGTATTGCAGGCGATGAATTTACCGCCGATATTATGGAAGCTTTGCGCAGGTACCATAGTCTTCTTATTGGTGAGCGTACTGCAGAACAAATAAAAATTCAGATTGGCGCCGCTATGAAAGATATTGATAACCCCCCGGAAGATATGCCTGTAAACGGGAGAGATTTGGTAACGGGTATTCCCAAGCAAATAATTGTAAGCTACCAGGAAATTGCCGAAGCTCTTGATAAATCAATATTTAAAATAGAAGAAGGAATTTTAAAAGCTTTGGAAACAACTCCACCTGAACTGGCATCCGATATCTATCGTCGCGGAATGTATTTAACAGGCGGAGGAGCTTTGCTTAGAGGACTTGATAAAAGGTTAGCTGCAAAAATCAAGCTTCCTGTCCATATAGCAGATGACCCGCTTAAAAGCGTGGTTAGAGGTACGGGACTTGCTTTGAAGCATTACGACCGCTATCCTTTTGTGATGAGGTAACGGCTTCCCCAACCCTCCAAAGGAGGGCATAAAAACTACCATGCGTAATATTTTTATTTTTATCCGCATCTATTTTAATTTGCTTTTCTTTTTATTTCTGATGGGCATTTCATTATTTATGCTCTTCAATTACAATCGCTACCATCATACAGTTTACTCCGCCACCGCCGGGGAAATCACCGGAATGATTAACAGGCAGTATAATGATGTTGAATATTATTTTCAGCTTAAAAAAACAAATGATTCGCTTGTTAAAGCAAATGAAATTTTATACAATAAACTTAAGCAGGATTTTGAATTGCCGGATACAGTTACCAGACTTGCCATCGACAGCATAAGGATTGATACACTTTTGCAACAAAGAAAATATTTATATCTGCCGGCAAAAGTGGTTGGTAATTCTGTAAACCTCTCAAACAATTATTTGCAACTTCACAGAGGCTTACAACAAGGCCTGGTCAAAGATATGGGAGTAACTGACATTAACAATTCAGTTGTAGGAACAGTTGTGGATGTAAGCACTAATTATTCAGTTGTAATGAGTTTACTTCACCGGCAAAGCAACATAAGTGCAAAACTTAAAAAAACCGGGGAAACAGGTAGTATTATTTGGGATGGGCTTCAGCCAAATGTTATGGTGTTTAAAGATATCTCCAAAGAAATAAAGGTTAACAAAGGTGATACAATAATCACAAGTGGTTTCTCAGATAAATTTCCCTACGGCCTTCTTATTGGCACTGTTAAAGAAATTGATGATGATAAAACCAGCAGTACGTATATCATAAGAGTAAAGACTGCAGCAAATTTTTATAATCTGCAGTATGTATATGTTATAAATAACCAGCAAAAAGAAGAGCCTCAGCAACTCTTAAAGAATGTGAAAAAAACAAATGAGTAACCTCATAAAAAATATAATCCGTTTTACTCTTTTTATTTTTATACAGGTTTTTGTACTCAACCAGGTTCCGCCTTTGCACCACCTGGTAACGCCCTATATTTATTTTTTATTTATACTTTGGCTGCCATTTAAAATGGGACGACGTACTGTAATGATATTGGCTTTGGCTCTTGGGTTCTCGCTTGACTGCTTCACAAAAACTTATGGCTTGCATGCTGCATCTTGCGTCCTTATTGCATACCTGCGGCCATTTTTAATTAATCTCCTTATTTCGCAGGAAGGTGCGGAAAGTAATTATAATGAGCCTTCTATTAAAAGCATGGGTTTTACTCCTTATTTTACTTACGTTGCAATTTTGACTCTGCTTCATCATTCATTTCTATTTTTTTTAGAAACATTAGAAACAGGTGGTTATTTCTATTTTGTTCTGAAAGCACTGCTATCTTCAGCAATAAGTCTTTTATTAATTCTGTTAACTGAATTATTATTTGTAAGAAAGCAAAGATTTAGAACAAATACAGTATAGACATATTATTTTTACAAAGAATTCCGTTCTATCCTTTCTCAATCTCTCTAAAATCATAATAACCTGTGCCTTCTTTTAACCAGTCCCGTAAAAATATTATTATAATAATGTTTATGTTAATGGGATTTATTATTATTATAAGGCTTCTTAATCTGCAGGTTTTTAATACAAAATATTCTGTTATGGCCGATGAGCAGGGTAAATTTCGTAAAGTAATTTACCCTAACAGGGGAATCTTATTTGACCGTACCGGAAAAGCAATTTTACGAAACACTATTATTTATGACCTGATGGTAACACCAGGTAAGATAAAGGGAATGAACCTTGATACAGCTGCATTGTGTCACATTCTTGATATTGATACTGCAGAATTTAAAAAAAGAATTATTAACGCCATCAATAAAAACAGGAGTTATCGTGTGTCGGTTTTTGATCCGTTGCTTCCCCGTGAAAAAATAGCAAGGCTTAATGAAAGTATGTACAAGTTTGTTCCCGCATTTTACCTGCAGGAGAGGCCCGTGCGTGACTATCCTTTTGATGCAGCCGGTAATATTGTAGGTTATTTATCGGAAGTGGATTCTTCATTTCTAAAGCACCATGAAGATGAAGGGTACCAGATTGGGGATTATGCCGGAAGAACGGGACTGGAACGCAGTTACGAAAAAGTGTTAATGGGACAAAGAGGGATTGAGTTTTGGAAAAGGGATAATAAAAACCGCCTGACAGACAGAGTTGAAAAAGGAAAGTATGATACTGCTGCTATACCCGGCAGGAATATGCACCTTGCACTTGATGTAAATTTGCAAATATTGGGTGAGCATTTAATGGAAAATAAGATCGGTGCAATCGTTGCAATTGATCCTAAAACCGGCGGTGTACTTTCGATGGTAAGCAGCCCAACTTATAACCCGGGTCTTTTAACAGGAGCAGAAAGAAAAAAACATTTTGCAGAATTGCTTTTAGATCCAAGATTGCCAATGATAAATAGAACGGTCAATGCTTACTATTCTCCCGGTTCTACCTTTAAAACATTGCAGGCATTAATCGGCCTTCAGGAAGGAGTAATATCTACCTCAACAAGATTTTTATGTACAGGAGCATTTTATGGATGTGGCAAACCGATGGGCTGCCTGGATCCCGGAAATTTCAAACTAAAAGAAGCAATAACAGTTTCCTGCAATACTTATTTCGCTAATGTGATGCAGCGTACTATTAATAATCCTGTGTATGGTTCCGTTGATAGCAGTCTTAAAGTTTGGGATAGTTATATGTATTCATTCGGGCTTGGCCATAAACTGGGTATAGATATTCCTACAGAAAAAAGTGGATCAATCCCAACACCTAAAACTTATAACAAGATTTATGGCGAAGGACATTGGAATTTTTGCACTTTTCGTTCAGTGAGTATAGGACAAGGTGAAGTAAATGTAACTCCTGTACAGGTAGCAAATGAAATGGCATATCTCGCAAACAAAGGCTGGTATATAACTCCACACCTCATTGATTCTATAGAAGAAGGCGATACTTATGGTTTGTTAGATTCCTTTAAAGTAAAGCATCAGCCGCTCTCTATTCCGGATTCCGTGTTTCAAGCTGTGCATGATGGTATGCAAGGTGTAATGGAAACAGGTACAGGTTCTGCTGCAAAGGTGCCGGGCATTATTGTTTGTGGTAAAACAGGAACGGTTGAAAATTATTATAAAGGAGTAAAACAAAAATCACATGCTTTTTTTGCGGCATTTGCCCCACGCGAAAATCCTCGTATAGCCATTGCCGTTATTTGTGAAAATGCAGGATTCGGCGCTACGTCTGCTGCTCCAATTGCCAGTCTTATGATTGAACAATACCTAAAAGATTCTATACCCGAGCCTGATAGGAAAGCAAAAGTTGAAACACTCGCAAAATTAAATCTTATGCCTGCACGTATTTATGAAGCTATTCGCTATCAGGACTCACTAATACATTTAAAAGACCCTTCCTATCTTCTTGAAAAAGGGTATATTAAAATTGTGAAAGATACAATGGACATAAATGAGGAAGACGATACCGAAGCATTAGAAAAACTAAAAAAGTCGAAGCAAAAGGAAAAATTACTTACTGATACAGTACCAGCAAAACAAAATGATGCAGGCGTGAAGCAACCCGTTGAGGCCACATTGCCTGATAAACAGAAAATCCCAAATACAACAGATACTTTAAAATAAAAGGCAATTATATTTTTACATGCGTGACCAGGCTATCATATCGAAAGGAATTGATTGGGTAACCATTTGGTTGTATATAATTTTTGTATGCATCGGAATACTCTGTATTTTTTCAGTTGAATACCACAACAATGAAAACATTCTGCAAAGCATAACAGGATTAAAAAAAAATTATTCCCGACAAATACTATTTCTGGTAATATCAATTGTTATTGCAGTTTTAATTTTGCTTACCGACAGTAAATTTTTTACTGCTACTGCTAACATAAGCTATGTTTTAGGAATTACACTTATGATGGCAACATTTGTAGTTGGTAAAAATATTAATGGTTCAAGATCCTGGATACCGCTAGGTTTTTTTAATCTTCAACCTGTAGAAACCTGTAAAATATTTGCTGCGCTCGCTCTTTCGAAATACTTGTCCCGCACTGAAACAAATTTTGAAAAACCACGGTCTCAGCTTATTGCTGCTGCTCTTGCATTAACACCTGCCGTTTTTTCCATATTGCAAAATGAAACTGGCTTGGCTTTGGTTTATTTTGCATTTCTCATTCCAATGTACCGTGAAGGTTTGCCGCCAGTTTATCTCATTATTGGATTTTCATTTGCAGTGCTTGTGGTGGCCACCATTTTAGTAGAAAAAAATACATTAGCAATTGTTCTTACTGTTATTGCTGCACTCACTATTTACTTTATGCGAAGAAATGTTAAACGTGATAAAGGTATTTTAGTAATGATTATTGCTACCTGGTTGTTATGTGTAAGCATTCAAAGGTTTGCGGTTCCTTATATTTTTAAACATGTTTTGCAGCCATACCAGGTAGAAAGAATTTTAAACACTTTTGGAGTAGACTATATTCCCGATGATAATGCTGATGCGAAAAAACTTGATGAACAAAAAGAAAAAAATGATCTCAAGACAAAAAAAATAAAAAAAGAAAAAGAAAACTATAATGTAAAACAATCTAAAATAGCCATCGGCTCGGGAGGTTTTTTGGGAAAAGGATTTTTAAAAGGAACGCAAACCCAGGGAGATTTTGTTCCGGAACAGCATACTGATTTTATTTTTACAACGGTAGGAGAAAATTTTGGATTTTTAGGCAGCAGCTTTATCATTATTTTATATATGCTATTTCTCTTACGTATTTTGTTTCTGGCGGAAAGACAAAGAAGTACGTTTAGCAGAGTATACGCTTATAGCGTTGCTGCAATTTTATTTTTTCACATCTCCATAAATATTAGTATGACAGTGGGACTGGCGCCGGTAATAGGTATTACATTACCATTAATGAGTTATGGAGGCTCTTCGTTATTAACTTTTACAATATTAATTTTTATATTGGTTAGGCTCGATGCTGACAGACAAATGGTTTTGAGATAATTTAAATTATGAAAATTATACCACTTAGTGAAGGATCTTTTACTGTGGATCAATCAAAAAAATTTATTCCTTTTCAACCTGATAAAGATGATTTGCAGCAAAGAACAAAAGGGAGCTTGCTTGTAGAAATTCAACCATTTGCAGTTGTCACATCGAGAGAAATCCTCTTATTAGATACAGGGCTTGGCTTTGCTGATGATAAACATTATTTACAAATACATAAAAACCTGGCCTCACATAACATTAGTCCTACAGATGTGACCAGGGTGCTTCTATCTCACCTGCATAAAGATCATTCTGGTGGAATATTAAAGTTTGGTAAGAAAGAATTAAGTTTTGAAAATGCAACATATTATATTAACCAGCAGGAATGGGATTTTGCTTTTGAAAAAGGTTCTCCTTCTTATAATATTGAGGATTTTTCCCTCTTAAAAGAGAGTGGACAATTGCAATTAACTGGCGCCAGTGGCTCTATTGATAATTATATACAATATAAAATGACAGGCGCTCATAGCCCTTTTCATCAGGTATTTTTAATTGAGGACAATGAAGAAAAAATATTTTTTGGTGGAGATGTAGCACCGCAACTTCAACAAATGAAAAACAAGTTCAAAGCGAAATATGATTATGATGGAACAAAAGCTATGGAATTACGCCAGCAATGGTGGCAATCCGGAGAAAAAGAAAAATGGACATTTCTTTTTTATCACGATATAAAATATCCGGTTTATAAATTTTAAACTGCCCAATAAAAAAGGCCTGCCCTAAAAAGGGCCGGCCGTTGCTAACCTATGAAAAACACCTAATCACAAAAATAGGAGAAATTTTAGTTTCTCCAATTATCATTTTAATTTATATATAAGTTTAAAAAATTACCGTCGAAGTTGTTTCAATCGTTGCTGGTTACGGTTTTGAAGTCGTTGAATTAAAACAGTACGAAAATCTCTCTCAGCATTAAATAGCTTATTAAGCTTCTGCGGGCCAATTACTTTTTCAAATGAACCTTTATATTTTTTCCTGATATTCAGTAATTTTTCTTCATTTTCCAAAGCCGGTCCATTCCTATTGTCTAATTGAAGACTGTGTATTTCATTTTCATACTGGTCATAAACAGGCCAAAATTTTTGCGCCTCATCAGTAGAAAGCTGCAGCTTTTGAGTAATAAAAGCAATTTTTAATGCCTGAATTTTTTCTGCTTTTGTTTGGTCTGCATCCTGGGCTTTAATTCCTAAAAAGCTTCCAGGTAGTACAAGTAATATGAGTATAATTTTTTTCATCTTAAGGGTTTAGTTTATCAACAGTTTTAGCATCTATTTTATCGAGATATGTATTCAAAGTATTTTCATCAGTTAAATAATCAGTTTGACTAGGCATTTCGCTTACATCAATATTATTTGTGAGCAATTCATTATCCATAACATTCCCGTTCTTTTCAAGAAACTTAATAATATCATCATCGCTTAATTTTGCAATGCCCGCATTTAAATCATTTTCAGTTTTGTATTGAAATGAAGCTTGTACATAACCAGGAAGCGCTGTTTTTTGTGAAGCTGCTAATTTTGGAGTGTTCGTATAAGAAGAACTATTAAATATTTGAAGGGAGCTTACTGCAATAGCCCCAGTTAGTACCGCTGCAGCTGCATATTTCCACCATGAGTTTGCCTTTTTCATGGTAATAATTTTGGCGGGTTGCGGTTTCAATCTTTCAACTACATCTTCAGCAAAAGATTCAAAATAACCATCAGGAACTGAAAAAACATTTTCATCTTTTAAGCCATATAGCATTGGGGAAAGCTTGCGCAATTCTTCTCCAGCGCTTTCAAGATAAGCGGCCTTCACTTTAGCAAGAATTGAGTCGCTTAAGGTATCGAAATAACCTTCAGGAACCTGCTGCAGGTTTCTGCTATTAATGTTATCCACTGCCGAAGCTTTATTAAGAATGGCGTAATCAGCAATTCGAAGGTGCAATTCATCAAAATATCCTTGCGGAGCCTGGAATACATTGATTTTTTCCACGCCTGCAAGCAGCGGACTAATAGCTTTTAATTCATTTAATATTTCGGGTGAAGTAATCATTATGTTTTCTATGACTATCCTATCAGTAAAAAGTTTAATTATTCAATATAAATTCTTCAATTTTTTTTGCCGCATGATGATAACTTGCTTTCAACGCTCCTTCACTGGTATCAAGCACTCTGCTCATTTCTTCATAAGGCATTTCATCATAATACCTCAGGTTAAATACAAGTCTTTGTTTTTCCGGCAACTTTTGTATGCCAAGTTGCAGTTTCCATTCCAGTTTATTTGCATCAAAGTGTGTATCACTCTTCAATTTATTACTAAGCCCGTTTTCAACATCGCTTAGTGAAACTGAATTTCGTTTTTTCTGCTGGCTCAAAAAAGTAAGAGATTCATTGGTAGCTATGCGATAAAGCCATGTATAAAGCTGGCTGTCTTCCCTGAAATTTTCTAAACCTTTCCATACTTTAATAAACATGTTTTGGAGCACATCATTGGTGTCATCATGATCTACTATCATCCTTCTAATATGCCAATAAAGCTTCTCCTGGTATTTTTTTATAATACTGGTAAAAGCCTGCTCTTTTGTTGCAGGTTCTTTGAAGCTTAATAAAAGCTCCTGGTCATCTGTCTGATGAATCATAATTTTTTTATCTCGCAGCAAAAATAGAAAAACCTGTTGTAGGATAATAATTTAGAGGAAAGGTTTAATCATAACTATGCGATATTAATCTTTCATTTGGGGAAATAGCATCTTAATAAATTCAATAAACCCTGCTTTTATAAATATTTTTTTTGGTAGAGAATTCAATAATTTTATTTCTTCCGCAATCGTGGTTTCATTGTCAAGAAATCTTAAAACTTTATGCCCGGGATTTTTTTTGAAAAGAATAGAAAAAATGGTTTTTCCTTCTAATAAGTTTTTGGAAAGGATATGCAATAAAGTACTATCATAAAATAAAAATCGCTTTTTAGATTTTTTGTGTTTTGAAAGATTTCCTTTTGAAATTAATTCTTCAATAATTTCAACTGCCTGCTTTTGAATAAAACGAAACGTATAACCGGTAGATGCTTTCGTTTGCCCACCCGCAGTCCCAATAAAATACATTCCATTTTTAAAGAGCGGAAAATTTGCATTTGTCATTGGGATAACGCCAAATTCTTCTTCAACAATGTTATAATTATTTATACCTAAAAATTTTTCCAGGTAATTTTTAAGTGCAATGTCATATTCAGAGGCTGGCAACAAATTGTGTGTGAACAAGGTATATTCAACAAGTGCTGTTTTTGATGATAACGGTAACACGTAAACGAAAGTAGTACCGTGCAACTGAGATACTCTAAAATCCATAAGGGTTGCCTGTTCTGCCTTAAAAAAATCGTGTGCAGTTTCTATTATCCAGCCTTTAAAATGTTGTAGTAAGTAAAACTTATTTTTTTGTTTTGCCGATGGGAAGTAAAGAGAATTAAAAACTATTGTTTTTTTGTCAAACAAAAGCGAATCATTATTAATTTTTACAATTGGTGTTTCATTTGTTGTTCCATCACAAGAAATTTCTCCATAAAAAATATCAATATTTTCCTGGAGTTTTATGATAGAGAAACATTTGTTATAAAAATCTATTCCTCTTATCATTTTATACTGATAGGAACTTATGTCTAGAGGGATGGATATATCATCAGTTTTAAAAAAAAGTTCATCCCATTTACGATAAACTATATCTTCGAAAAAGCCGGATTTCTGTTCCCAGAAACACCAGGTCCGATCATTTTTTGTTTTTGGCTCCCTGTCAGCCAGCAGTATTTTCTTGTCACTGAATTTTTTTGATGCAATCATTCTCATAATAATACTAAGCGACGCACAGCCTGCACCTAAAAAAATATAATCGTAATTTTTTACCTGCATACAAAAGCTATTATGAAAATACTTGTACGATTGAAGATAAATTAATTCAGAGGAGCGAAGAAAGAAATATAAGAATTTCGAAAAGGAGATAATGTAAATTTTATAAATTACATATTGGTAGGAAATGGTGTATTAATTGAAATTTTATTATCAGCAATTCTTTTATTATCAGCTTTTACTTTGTCCCGGTATTTTTTTGCAACCATTAGCATTCCAAAACTTTCACCATCGTATTTTTCCAGGTGTTTATGGTGCATTTTATGCGCCCATCTTATGCTTCGTACATAAGCATTGCTGCTTCTTGTAAAAAGCTTTATGCGCTG
The DNA here is from genome assembly GCA_040005535.1 of Ginsengibacter sp. GTDB lineage: Bacteria > Bacteroidota > Bacteroidia > Chitinophagales > Chitinophagaceae > Ginsengibacter. The sequence continues at coordinate 9,998 of JBDTYU010000320.1, forward strand.
GTGAATTATTACATCATGTACAAGAAAGTATGCAAAGCCATACATCGCAATACCAGCGCCTATGGCCGCCAGCCAGAACTTATTATCAAATGTTCCAAATAAAATACAAAGTATGCTTGGAATGGAAAATATAAGAAAGAAAGCATCATTTTTTTCAAATAAGCCAGGGCCTTTTTTGTGGTGGTCTTCATGCAAATACCACAAAAAACCGTGCATTATATATTTATGAGTGAGCCACGTAATACCTTCCATTATAAGAAAAGTGGCTAACATAATCATTATAAAAAACAAGACTTGCATATTATTTGCAAAAATAAGAATTTAAGAAATGATTTTATTTTTTAGGATTGATACATCTGTTTAAATTCACAATTCTGTAAAGTTTTTTTTATGGAATAATTTAATTTTTGGGAAAGCAATTTTAAACCATTGCGTATATTTCTGGGGATACATTTGAACTGAAGCTTCTATATCATTAATAGTTTTAAAACAATAATCGCATACCTCGCTTCCATCACTTTTAATTTCACCATCATAAATTCCTGTAAAAACATGATCAAATTCATGTTCGGTTAAACCATTAGCAAAAGTTGAATTATATGTAAAATTAAATGCAGGGGAAAGTAATGTTGTAAATCCCATTTCTTCAACTAATCTCCTGCTTGCAGCAGCTAAAACAGTTTCACCTGGAAGTGGATGACTGCAACAGGTATTAGTCCATAACCCTCCATTATGATATTTCCCTAAAGCACGCTGTTGTAAAAGCATTTCACCTTTACTATTGAAAATAAAAATACTAAAAGCACGATGTAACAATCCTTTTTGATGTGCTTCTAATTTTTCCATTGTTCCAATTTTCTCATCATTATGATTTACTAAAATCACTTCTATCAAAATATACAATTGCTTTATAAGGTTATTAAATTAAATTAAGCTGATTTTTTAAACCTGCCCGCAATACTATGAATGCTTTGGAATAATTTGGAATTCTTATCCGTTGATCAAGAATTTTTGCTGCCTGTGTTCGTTTTATTTTTTTGAAAAGAGATAGATAATATTTGTATGCTACGTAAACACCAAACCTTGCCTTTAGTGGCAATTCTGTAATTCCAATATACGCATGAGCAAAATCTCTAGTAATCTCATCTTCAATGCCTTTTTTTATACTTGCAGTAAAATTTTCAAAATCAACTTCAGGAAAATAAGTACGTTCGAGTTGCTGGTAATCCGATTTTACATCTCTCAG
>JBDTYU010000321.1:0-8095 GCA_040005535.1 Ginsengibacter sp.
CTAACTTCCAACCATAAATACTAATTTTAATGATTCTAAAATCCGAACTGATTGAATTCCGCAAGAATATACTTTGTCTTTATCTTATTACTGCTTTGTTGTGACGGCTTTTCTCAATTAAATCCCTCCCCTCCTTCTAACCTGAGAAAAAAATATATTTCCACTAAAATAAATCCGGTTCACCTTGACAGCAGCAGTATTATTCCAAACACGATTATCATAGAAGGTATCTCCAATGATTCTTTAACTATTGATTATGTAAATGCATTTATAACCTGGAAATCCAGACCATTACCTGACAGTGTTTTCATTACTTATCGTGTTTTTCCTTTCAGACTTAATTCTATAAAAAGGCGTTTTAATTATGATAGTGTACGGTTTAATTTTGCCAATGAAAAACCTTTTATTTTCAAAAACACACAGGCGCAAAATAATAAGATCATAGATTTTGGTAACATCAATTACAATGGAAGTTTTGGGCGTGGCATTTCATTTGGTAACAGCCAGGATGCTGTAGTAAACTCTACTTTAAATCTTCAGCTCAATGGGTACATTGGCGATAGCCTCGAGTTAACTGCAGCTATAAGCGATAATAACATTCCTATTCAGCCACAAGGCAATACGCAGGACCTCCGTGATTTTGACAGAATATTTATGCAGGTAAAAAAACACGGGTGGCAGGCAAACTTCGGCGATATAGACATCCGGCAAAGCCAGAATTATTTTCTTAATTTTTATAAAAGATTACAGGGTGCATCCTTTATTACAGATAACCGTATTGGTAAAAACTCAACCAATTCTCTTTTAGTAAGCGGGGCAATTGCAAAAGGAAAATTTACCCGCAATGTAATTACTCCGCTCGAAGGTAACCAGGGGCCATACCGGTTATCAGGAGCTAACGGTGAGCTATTTTTTACGGTGCTTGCTGCCACAGAAAGAGTATTTATTGACGGGCAGTTACTTACAAGAGGTGAAGACCAGGATTACGTAATTGACTATAACACCGCCGAGATAACGTTTACGGCTAAACGCTTAATCACAAAAGATAGCAGGATACAGGTAGAATTTGAATATAGTGACCGGAATTTTCTTAACTCCCTTATTTATGCAAATGATGAAATAAATATAAATAAACGGTTAAAACTTAGCATTGGTGCTTATTCCAATACCGATGCAAAAAATTCTTCGATCAATCAAACACTCGATGCAACACAAAAACAATTTCTTTCGCGGATAGGAAATAATATTGACAGCGCAAGGTATCCTAATGCTGTTCGTGATACTTTTTCTGTAGATAAAATTTTGTATAAAAAGATTGATACACTTTACAATGGAATACATGATTCTATATATGTTTACTCCGTTAATAAAGGTGATCAATTATATAACCTTTCATTTACCAACGTTGGCTTTGGAAAAGGAAATTACATACAAGCTAACGGCATTGCTAACGGGAGAGTATTTATATGGGTGCAGCCTGAAAATGGGGCTCCGCAAGGTGATTGGGAACCTGTTATATTGCTAATCACTCCAAAAAAACAACAACTGGTAACTGTGGCTGGTCAATATTTTATCAATGATAAATCTTATATAAAAGCTGAAATAGCCATGAGTAATTATGATGTGAATACTTTCTCATCAAAAGATAAATCAAATGACAACGGTACTGCTGCGAAGCTGGAATATACTATGCAACAAAATGTGCTGCGCAATCTTAAAGAAGGCCTCACTTTACAAACTACAGTTGGGTATGAATTTGTAGAAGACAGGTTTAAGCCGCTTGAAAGATTACGCAATGTAGAGTTTAACCGCGACTGGAGTCTTCCCTTTAATGCGCCTGCCGCAACAGAACATTTAATAACGGGTTCACTGCAGTTGCGTGATAAGCAAAATAATTTTGTAAAGTACCAGCTAACGAGCTACAACCGCAGCGATAATTTTAATGGCATCCGTAATTCAATAGAGCATGAAATGAGTGTAAAAGGATGGAAAATTTCTGACAGATTTTATATCACAAATATCAATAGCAGTATACAAAAAGGTTCATTTATAAGGCCTTCGATCGATGTATCAAGAATATTCCCGGGATTTAAAAATTTAAAAATTGGCGGCGGATTTTCTGCAGAACACAATAACCAGTTGAATAAGCGGTATGATACTTTAATGCAGGAAAGCTTTGCATTCAATCTATGGCAGGTTTATTTAAAATCATCTGAAACCAAACTCAACAGATGGGGCATTACTTATTTTTCAAGAACTGATAAATTTCCGCTTCAGAAAAATTTAATTACAGGTGATAAAAGCGATAATGTAAGCCTGATCACGGAGCTTTTAAAAAATGAAAATCACCAGTTTAAACTGAATCTTACGTATCGTAAACTTAATGTTATCAACTCAGGTATAACGGCACAAAAAAGTGATGAAAGCCTGTTGGGCAGGGCAGAGTATGCAATACATGAATGGAAAGGATTTGTTACCGGTAGCTTTTTATATGAGCTGGGTTCGGGTCAGGAGCAAAAAAGAGAATATACATATCTTGAAGTACCTGCAGGGCAAGGCTATTATACCTGGAACGATTATAACAATGATGGCATACCGCAGCTTAATGAATTTGAAGTGGCTATTTACCAGGATCAGAAAAAATGGATCAGGGTTTTTACTCCTACCAATCAATATGTAAAAGCAAATTATATACAATTCAATTATAGTATTGATTTAAATCCTTCTGCAATTATAAACGCTTCAGTTCAAAATAAACTGGCAAAGTTTCTTGGTAAATTCAGTACAAGCTCTGCTTTGCAAATAAATAAAAAAGATATATCAAATAATGGTTCATTTGAATTCAATCCTTTCAGTAAAAAATTAATAGATACCACTTTAATAACACTTAGTTCTTTTTTATCAAATACACTTTATTTTAACCGTAAAAGTATTAAGTGGGGCATTGATATTACTCATCGTCTTAATTCAATTAAGTCTCTTTTAAATTATGGGTTTGAAAGTAACAAACTAAGGGATGTAACATTAAAGGGCCGATGGAATCTTAACCGTTCTATTGCCACATCTTTCACCAATAAATTTATATTAAATCAATTGAGCACCCCATCATTTGCTAACAGGAATTATCGCATAGACGAAGTTTCTGCAGAACCATCTGTTAGTTATATTTATAAAAGTGATTTTCGGCTAAGCCTCATTTATACTTATGATATAAAACAAAACAAAATTGATTTTATGGAGCAAGCAATTAATAATGCAATCGCTGCAGAAGTAAGATACAATGTACTTTCTAACGGAACCTTGAATGGGAGATTTTCATTTAATAACATAAGTTTTAAAGGAGGTGGCGGAAGTGGCGCAAACAGCACAGCAGGATATGTTTTACTTGATGGCTTGTTACCCGGAAAAAATTATTTATGGAACGTAGAACTTACAAAAAGGCTGGCAGGTAATATTGAACTCAACCTGCAATATGAAGGAAGAAAGCCTGGTAACACACCAACCGTTCATACAGGAAGAGCATCAGTAAGAGCTATATTTTAGTATAGCATGGTTAATATTTTTTAGAGAAGTTGTATAAACTTTATTTAAACTGCTTAAAAAAATTTGTAATGGTTGTTTTCGTCATTTCGACGACAGGAGAAATCTCCTAAACTATTATGAAGTCTAATAAAAAAGTTAAGGCTAAAAGTTTTATGAGCGTGATAAAATTCCGGAGATTTCTCAGTCGTGGCCAACTCAAAAAGCCTTTCACTTCTTCGAAATGACGTAGCAGCCATTTCTGCGATAGAAGAAATCGCATGGGATAGTTAAGTTTTTAAATATTATAATTGTACATAGCCATTAACTTAAGAGGTTATTCAAAGAATATTCAAATGACACATGGTGGAAGTATTTATATAATGACTAATAAATTAAGAACTACGATTTATATTGGAGTAACAGTTGACTTATATTCAAGAATTATGGATCATAAAAACCATATTTATAAAAAAAGTTTTACTGATAAATATAATTGTGAAATCTGCATTTATTATGAACATTATTCAACAATTCAACAAGCTATAGCAAGAGAAAAAGAAATAAAGAAATGGAGAAGAGAAAAAAAAGACGCTTTAATAAATATTCTAAATCCTAAATGGGAAGATTTATGGAACGATATAAAAAACTGGTAATATTAATGAGATACTAATAGAAGTTATTTTTATAAATATGGTTTCAATTATTTAAACCTGCAATAATATTGATAGTAAGCGCTATCATAATGGTATTAAATCCAAAGGACAGAATACCATGCAACATTACAAGTCTTCTTAATCGCTTTGAAGTTACCTGTACATCCGAAACCTGGAAAGTCATTCCAAGCACAAACGAAAAATAGGCAAAATCAAGATAATCCGGTTTCTTATCATCAGGAAATTCTAAGCCGGCAGCATGGGTTTGAGGCTTTGCTTTATCATCACCATAAAAAATATGTGCATAGCGTAATGCAAAAATTGTATGTATAAGAATCCATGACAACAGCATACCCGCAATGGCAATTACAAGGTGTAATGTTTCCGAATTTTTATATTCTTTTTTTGAAATCAGCAGTAAAAGAACAGCAAGAAAGCTGGCAAAGGTTGAAACTAAAACGGTACCGAAAATCAAAACCCTGCTTGAGTCCTGCACGGTTGCCTGTTCCCGTATTTGCTGAGAAGTGGTAATAAAAAAAGTTATCCAGCTCATTATGATCAGGCATAGACTAAAAGTATCCCAGCCAATCATAACATGAGTAAGTACATCAAGATGTTCAATGTTTACGATAAAATAAATAATTACTGCAATAATTATACAAATCAAAATTTTGTGCATTGAATGAAGCCTTTCAAATAAAGGCATCTTTGATTTGTCTTTTTTTGCATGCATAAATTTCCAGGAATATTTATTTAATGTAAGTTATGTAAATCGTGTAATCAAAACCAAAGAAAAATCTCACTTGAAATAGATAGTCATTTAATTAGAATTAACTGGTTTACGAAATAACTTTTATTTACAACCTGCTATCTGCGATGTATATGTTTTTTTGGATCACTTAACTGGTAAAAAAGCCCCAGTTGAAAAACATTGCTTTGAACGGTTGGCCCATTTTCTGAATCGTTTATATTGCTAAGTCCGAAAACATATCTTGCATCTAAACCAACACCTGATGAAGTTAAATAGCCTATGCCTAAAGGAATAGAAAAAGCTGTTGATTTAAAGCTGGCATTGTCTACTGTTACGTTACCTGCTTTTGTTTTGGCATTTAATAAAAAACCAATTTGTGGTCCGCCCTCCAGCCTGAAACCGTTGCTGAACATATATTGCAATAAAACAGGAACATTCAGGTAATTTAAATTATAAGTAACTTTTGAATTTCCAATTTTCTGTTGTGCACCTTCCAGTGAATATAAAAGTTCAGGCTGTATAGCCCATGTTGGAGATGCATGAATGTGAACAAAAAGACCTGCATTAACCCCCACCTTACTATCAGTGGTAGTATTATCATTAAAATGAAGTTGAGAAATATTTACCCCTCCCTTTAATCCGAAATGTGCCTGTTGTGCTTGTGAGGTAAATAATAAAAAAAATAATGCAATGATGACTGTTGTTTTTTTCATAATGGTTCGTGTTTATTAAGCTTTTTAAAATGACTATAGAAATGCAGGATAAACAAAAGTCGTACCTGTTTTCATAAAACTGGCGAAGTGTCTATCTTTGCTGTAAAATTTTGTACGTGGCAGTATTACACAATCGTGTTTCTCAAAAAGAGCTGAAGGAACGTTTATATCTTGAAGAAGAGACACGAATAACTTTATCATTTTATAAATATGCATTCATTGAAGATCCGCAGACTTTTCGTAATGAGCTTTACAAAAATCTTGATGCATTAAAAGTATATGGACGCATTTATATTGCTCATGAAGGAATTAATGCACAATTAAGTTTACCCGAAACGCATCTAAAAGAATTCAAAGAATATCTTTATTCAATCTTGATTTTAAATGATGTACGGCTTAACGCAGCTGTCGATGATGACGGAAAAAGTTTTTGGGTTTTAAAAATTAAAGTAAGAAATAAAATTGTTGCTGATGGTATAACCGATCCTCACTTCAATATGAATATCAAAGGAAAATATGTAGATGCTGAGTCTTTCAATAAACTTACATCAGATCCGGAAACCATTGTTGTGGATATGCGCAACCATTATGAGTATGAAGTGGGCCATTTTGAAAATGCGATTGAAATACCTTCAGATACTTTTAGAGAGCAGCTACCCATGACCGTTAGTATGCTTGAAGAAAGGAAAGATAAAAACATTATCATGTATTGTACCGGGGGCATTCGATGTGAAAAAGCAAGTGCATGGATGCTGCACAATGGCTTCAAAAATGTTTTCCATTTGGAAGGTGGAATTATTAATTACGTTAATAAAGTGAAAGAGCAAAACATACCCAACAAATTCAAGGGTAAAAACTTTGTATTTGACGGAAGGCTTGGAGAGATCGTAGGAGAAAAGGTTATAAGCCATTGTCATCAATGCGGCGAAGCCTGCGATACGCATACAAATTGTGCCAATGAAGGTTGTCATTTGCTTTTTATACAATGCACTTCCTGTTCAGAAAAATTTACCGGTTGTTGTTCAGCTGAATGCCAGAGGGCTTATCATTTACCTGACGACGAAAAGAAAGAATTACGCAAGGGTATAAAAAATGGAATGATGGTTTTTAATAAATCGAGGCAGCGGATGAAGAAATTAAAAGCTTAAGTTGCCCAGAGATACTTATAATATCCTTTGTAAAAACTTTGCATTTTCGATAGCAGCAGTTCCCCAGGTATTATTAAAATATATCCATGATTCTGTAGCTTTTACTTTTTTTATTTCCTTTACTAATTCTTTTAAAAAAATTTCAGAATAACCAGATTTATACAATACAGGAACACCATGCAGGCGATAATATAAATCTGTGTTTGTTTTTACAACATCATCAGGAAGCTTTGGGTAGCTGATACCACTGAAAATAATATTGTGCTTTTTTAGCTTTTGAAAAACAATTTTATTCCACCAGCTTTCATGGCGAAACTCAATTACATTTTTAAAAGTCGGGTTAAGATTTATAATAATTTTTTCCAATAATTCGTCAGAATAAATTAACTGCGGAGGTAATTGAACTAGTACACAGCCCAGCTTTTCTTTCAGCCCCTGGGATATGCTGCCGTAAAAGTCTCCTAACATGCTTTCACATTCGTTAAATTTTTTAAAATGAGTAATGGCCTTTGGAGCTTTCACTGAAAATTTGAAATCATCCGGACTATTGTTGTACCATTTCTCTAAAGATTTTTCTGTAGGAAATTTATAAAAAGTAACATTCAATTCAAGCGTATTAAAATGCTCACAATAAAACTGAAACCACTTTGACTGGGCTAAACCTTCAGGATAAAAAACATTCTTCCACTCTTTATAATGAAATCCTGAACAGCCTATATAAACTTTGGGCATAAAAAAATAGGTCTTATTTTTTCTTTTTCCTTTCGAGATGCTTCGTTCCCCATTCACTCATTACTTTCATTATAGGTTCTAAGGTAGTTCCATGTTCTGTTAATGAGTATTCAACTTTTGGCGGTATCGTGGGATATTGTTTGCGACTGATGATATCACTTTGCTCCAATGATTTTAATTCTTTAATAAGCATCCGTGGTGTAATACCTTCTACCTGGCGTTCCAGTTCTTTAAATCTATACTTATCTTTTTTTAAAAGCTCATAGATTATAGCAAACTTCCATTTGCCATCCAGCGTATCGAGAGTTTGCCTGAATGGACATTCTTTGGTTGCGGTTGAAATACTTCTAATATTTTTTTTCATGCTGAAATCTCCTGTGAGTAATAAAAGTTACTAAAAGTATAGTATTGTACATTAAGGTAACTATGTTCGAAAATATAGTAACGCACTATATTTGCAAACTTAACACTTAAAAATAATTTTATGGCAAAATGGTTAATTGATCCGGCACACTCGGAAGTACATTTCAAAATCAAGCATCTTGTAATTTCAACAGTTACCGGTTCTTTCAAAAA
>JBDTYU010000322.1:0-12289 GCA_040005535.1 Ginsengibacter sp.
GCAAAACATTTTAATGAATATAAGAAATTAAATCAGCGTATGCCCGTTGCCGTTAGTCTTGGCGGTGATCCTGTGTATGCGTATGCTGCAACTGCTCCTCTGCCGGAAAATGTCGATGAATATATGCTTGCCGGTTTTTTGCGTAAGAAAAAAGTTGAATTGGTAAGGTGTATTTCACAACCTGATGTACAAGTGCCTGCTGATGCAGATTTTGTAATTGAAGGTTTTGTTGATCCCAATGATGAATTAATTTGGGAAGGGCCTTTTGGCGATCATACCGGTTACTATTCGCTGCCCGATTGGTATCCAAAATTTCATATCACTGCAATCACTCATAAAAAAAATCCGGTGTATCCGGCAACGATTGTTGGTATTCCACCGCAGGAAGATGCATGGCTTGGCAAAGCCACTGAGCGTATATTTTTGGCACCGATGAAGATGACTATGGTTCCCGAAATTGTAGATATGGAAATGCCCGTGGAAGGTGTATTTCATAATTTGGTTATTGCGAAAATAAAAAAAGAATATGCAGGCCAGGGACAAAAAGTTATGAATGCTATGTGGGGCGCAGGACAAATGATGTTCAATAAAATATTGGTGCTAACTGCGGCCCCATCCCAGCCTTCCCCGAAGGGGAAGGAGTTCGAAGATTTTAAAATTGATGAGTATGAAAAATTGGCCAAAGATGTTTTTAGAAATTTAAATCCTGCCACTGATATTTATTTTTCGCAGGGGCCAATGGATGTGCTGGATCATAGTTGCAGCAAGATGGGCTTTGGCGGCAAGATGTGTATTGATGGCACTTTTAAATTTGAAGAAGAATTGAATGAGAATTTCTTATTTCCGGTACCAAATTTTTCTTTCGACACTACAGTAATTCTTAAAGAAATATTTCCTGAAATTGAAAAAGTTAATTTTTCATTGCTTGAGAAAGAAATTCCTGTGTTAATTATTTCTATTAAGAAGAATAAAAGCAATCATGTAAAAGAATTGCATGAATCCATTTTGGAAATAAAAGAGATAGAAGGAATAAAAATGATTTTGTATGTAGAGCATACTGTAGATGCGAATGATCTTACCGTTTCTTTATGGCGGTTCTGTAATAACCTTGATCCTAAGAGAGATCATTTTATTATAAAAAAACTCTCTTCATTAAATCCTGATAAGTATTTTGCCTGTATAGGTTTTGATGGGACTTTAAAAACAAAAGAATTCGATGGCTTTCAACGTGATTGGCCCAACATTATTATTGCAGATGAAAAAACAATTGCATCAGTTGATGAAAAATGGGACGGTTTGGGATTAGGAAAATTCATTCCTTCACCATCTTTAAAATTTAAAGAACAAATGTATGGCGAAGAGGCGGTGGCCTCCCCAAACCCCTCCAGGGGAGGGGCTTAGAAATCGTTAAATATCCGTTGCTTCTCCATAAGCCACAGCAGTGGCTTCTTTTACCGCTTCACTCATAGTTGGATGTGGATGAATAGCATTTAATATTTCATGTGCTGTAGTTTCAAGGTGGCGTGCCGTTACTACTTCTGCAATCATTTCAGTAACGTTATTGCCTATCATGTGGCATCCTAAAAATTCGCCGTATTTTGCATCAAAAATAACTTTTACAAATCCTTCTGTAACACCTGCAGCAGTAGCTTTTCCACTTGCTATGAAAGGGAATTTACCAACCTTAATTTCGTAACCTGCATCCTTCGCTGCTTTCTCTGTATAACCGACAGACGCAATTTCAGGTAAGCAATAAGTACACCCCGGCACATTATTATAATCAATAGACTCAGGCTTTTTTCCTGCAAGATGTTCCGCTGCATTAATACCTTCTTTTGTCGCTTTGTGAGCAAGAGCCTGGTGAGCGGTACAGTCGCCAACTGCGTATATGCCTGGTACGTTGGTAAGCTGATTGGCATCAACAACTATTTTTCCTCCATCAGTTTTTATACCAAGCTCTTCCAACCCAATGTTTTCTATATTCGCAACAACACCTACGGCGCTCAAAACTATATCTGAATCAATGATAACCTCCCCATCTTTTGTTTTTATTTTCACACTTACACCTCCACCTTTACTCTCAACACTTGTTACTTCACTACCGGTCATTATATCAATTCCCTGTTTCTTAAAAAGCTTTTCAAGTTCTTTGGAAATATCTTCATCTTCAACTGGAACTATTCCTGGTAAAAATTCAACAACAGTTACTTTTGTTCCCATACTATTATAAAAATATGCAAACTCAGTGCCTATAGCTCCAGAGCCAACAACAACCATAGATTTTGGCTGTGATGGTAATGACATTGCTTCACGGTATCCAATAACTTTTTTTCCGTCAATTTTTAGAGAAGGCAATTCTTTAGCTCTTGCACCGGTAACAATAACAATATTTTTTGCTTCAAGTATTTGTTTGCTTCCATCGGCAGTTGTTACTTCCAGTTTATTTGGTGCAATCAATTTTCCATTTCCCATTACCACATCAATTTTGTTTTTCTTCATTAAAAACTGAACACCTTTATTCATTTTATCGGCTACTCCACGGCTGCGTTTAATTACATTCCCAAAATTTTGTTTGGGTTTATCCACTTCTATGCCATAGTCTGAAGCATGCTTTGCATATTCATACACCTGAGCGCTTTTGAGTAATGCTTTTGTGGGAATACATCCCCAGTTAAGGCAAATGCCTCCAAGACTTTCACGCTCAACTATTACAACTTTTTTTCCTAACTGAGATGCCCTTATTGCTGCAGGATAGCCACCCGGACCGCTTCCCAATACTATTACATCGTATACCATGTTGTTTAAAATTTTAATTATTAAAAGCGTCTAAAAAAAGTGTTGCAAAATTACTTTACAATGTGCAAAGTGCAAAAACGTCTTAAATATTCTTCAGATCTATCATTATGATTTTATTATGTAAAAACTATGTAAAAGTGAAATTATAATATAAAAAAGGAATATAATTTTACTAAAAACTATTTTATAATAAACCTTAAAATACAATTATGAAACATGTAAAATATATTGCGATGCTTATTGCAATAAGTACTCTGGCTGCATGCTCAAGTACTAAGGTAACCTCAAGCTGGAAATCGACGGATGTTACTTCTATAAGCCTTTCAACGAAAAAAATTATGGTTGCTGCCTTGCTTCCCGACAGAAACCGGGAATTGCAAAAATCAATGGAAAATAAATTGGTTAATGAACTGAAATCAAAGGGTATTCAGGCAATCTCTGCGTACGAACTATATGGACCCAAGTATCTTCCCGCGGATGAGCATAAAGCCATAAATAAATTGCAGGAATCAGGGGTTGATGGCTTTCTTACTGTCGTTCTTCTGGATAAAAATAAAGAGAAGAGTTATAATGCCGGATACTCACAAATTCAGCCTGTAGGTTATTACAGAAACTGGTATGGATATTACAGAACAGTTTACGGCAGAGTTTATGAACCAGGTTATTACAGCACTCAAACAAAATATTATTGGGAAAGCAATTTATATGATTTGGCTGGTGAAAAGCTTATTTATTCTGCGCAGTCACAAAGTTTTGATCCATCATCTATAAGCCACCTTGCAAGCGACTATAGTGATAAATTAATAGATGATATGACGAAGCAGGGACTAGTAGCTAAAAAGTAATGAGCTGTTAATGTTATTAAGGTTGATCCTGTTATTATTAATTTTACTTTGCATCCAATTGTAATTTTAAATATGAGCAGGGTCACTTTTTTTTTATTAATTACCGCAGTGTTGTTTTCGTTCTCTGCACACAGTCAGTCAATTCCTTCCTGGAAAATAACAAATCTTCAAAAGTATATTGATAATTCCGATTCAATTTTAGTAATAAACTTTTGGGCAACCTTTTGTAAACCCTGCATTCAGGAATTACCTTATATGCAATCTATATCTGAAAAATTAAAAGATAAAAGAGTTAGTATATTGCTGGTAAGTCTCGACCTTCCCGAAGCTTACCCTGTTGCGATTAATAATTTTGCGAAAGATAACAAATACACTGCTTCTGTTGTATGGCTCAATGAAACCAATGCTGATTATTTTTGTCCAAAAGTTGATAAAGCATGGAGTGGTGCTATTCCTTCTACATTATTTATAAACAGGAAAAAAGGCTACCGGAAATTAGTAGAAGAACAAATGGATAGAGAAAGATTTGAAAGAGAACTGAAGAAAGCGTTCTAAAAAATATTCCAACCGGCTTTAATAATCTACAGATTAACTTAATCTTTTTATTGAACATCCTACGCTCCGGCTTTCATTTACAGATATTTTTTTTCCGGCTATCATTTCATTTATTGCTTCTTTAAGATGCTCACGTTCTACATTGCCAGGTTGCGTAGGATTGTCATCAATAGCACCATGATACATGAGTTTTAAATCATTATTGAAAAGAAAACATTCAGGTGTTCGTGTTGCTCCAAATGCATTAGCCACTTCGCTGTTTTTATCAACAACATAATACGACTTATAGTCCTGTTCTTTCGCATATTCTTTCATGGCTTCAAAGCTTTCATCATCACTACGTTGTGCTTCATTGGAGTTTATAAGAACCATCCCAATGTTGTGTTTAAGAGCATATGAGCAAATTGCTTTTGTACGAGCCTGATTTTTTATAACATACGGGCATGTATTGCAGGAGAACATTACCAATATTCCATTTTTCTCTTTAACCGATTTTATCGAAATTTTTTTGCCGGAAATATCCTGCAATTGCACATCACCTTTTGGTAATTCACTGCCAATCGGAAGAGTATGTCCATCAATTTTGAATGCAAACAAAACAGATAATATTGTTAACGATACAAATGCAGAAATGAGGATTTTTTTCATGAGAATGTTTTCAGGAAAATTAAATATTTAAAATTTTATAAAAGAACAGGTTTTGAAAGAACAATATTATTTAACATCTTCTAATTTTTTTCTTCAGCAATAGATTTCAGGGAGTTGATACTTAGGTTAAATTCAAAGCCAATAAGAACTACAAGCGAATTTAGAAAGATCATTACCATTAAAATCATAACACTTCCTATTGATCCGTATAGGATATTGTAACGTCCGAAATTATTTACAAAGGCAGAGAAGACAATTGTAGCAAGGATACTTAATGTTGTGGCGATAACAGCGCCGGGTGAAACGAGATTCCATCTTTTTTTAGTAGATGGGGCATATTTATAAATAAAGGCGTATGAATAAAAAATGAGAGCAATTATAAAAATCCATTTTCCATATAATATCAAATGTTTCATCTGCATATTTTTTATACCAATCATATTAAGCACATCGTTTTGCACAAGCAGCAAAACAAGGCAAAGCAGCAAAAGACTAAAAAGCAATACAGTTAATTTTATCGCCCTCCACCTTTTTTTTAGACCTTTAATTTTTTGAAATCCTATATAGTCTTTATTAAAAGACCGCATTAATCCCATCACAGCATTAGAGGCGAAAAATAAGGATAATATAAAAGTGAATGAGATCAAGCCAATTTTAGAACCGTTAATAAAGCTATCCACAAATTCAATAAGACCCTTATTGTTGGTGCGTGCAGGTATGATGTCGGTAATAAGAATATGAAGCTGGGTCTTTAATTCCTTTTTTGAAACAAATGGAAGATTGGGTATAAGGGTAAAAAGAAAAAGACAGGTGGGTGGCACCGACATAATAAAATTATAGGAAATTGCTGATGCTCTTTCTGTAAGGTGCGGAATACTAAAACCTTTGAAAAAATATTTTAGTACATCATATAACGAAATGCCCTGGAAACCCGGTGGCATCCAGCTTTTACTTTTCGATTTTAGATAATTAACCGGGTGAATGTTTAATAATATGCGTGTCGCTTTTATCAAAACTTATCTGACTGATTTTTATTTGCTTTAATAATTTACATTTTTAAATCTAAAAATATCTTTTAAAAATATTATTGATTTTCCTGCTTTACTTTTAATGCGCTATCCAGGGCATCCCGGTAAGTTTTAGCATAGATAGAATGCTCCTGGAAGGTACTTGCAAAATCAGATAGCCCTCCTGAATTTAAGCGGGCAACAAAGAATAAATAATCAGTTTCGGGAGCATTCAATACAGCATCCATTGTTTTTATTGAAGGGGTATTAATAGGCCCCGGCGGAAGGCCGGTATGAATGTATGTGTTGTAAGGGGAGGGATAAATCAGGTATTTGTAATAAATTCTTTTGAGACCAAAATCTTTCATCGCATATTTTATAGTAGGGTCAGCAGCAAGTTTCATACCCTTTCTCAGCCGGTTAATATACACACTTGCAATTTTGCCTTTGTCTTCCTCGCGGTTAGTTTCTTCTTCGACTATTGAAGAAATTGTATAAATTTCTTTCGGTGTGAAATGTAAACGCTCAGCTTCTTTCATTCTTTCATTGTTCCAGAATTTTTTTTGTTCACTATATAGCTTTTTTAAAATTTTTTGAATGGAAGTGTTCCAGGAGTAAGTATAGGTATTTGGAATTACGATAGTCATTACGCTATTAGTATCTACATCAAATTGCAGGATTGAATCATTATTATTTAAAAATTTTATTACACTTAAAGAATCCGCTTCAAAATTTTCTCCTATTTTTTTTGCAAGCTCTTCTTTAGTCCGGAGCTTTGTTATAACAAGATTTACCGGGCTTTGTCTTCCTGCCCGCAGCATCTTTACGAGATTCACAACGCTCATGCCTTCCCTAATTTTGTATTTACCAGGCTTTATATTTTTATCGTAATGAGAATATTCTGCAACTTTATCAAACCAAAAATCACGACTAATAATTTTATTTTTTTTAAGACTGTCTTTCACCTGCTGGTAGGTAGCACCTGTATGTATATAAAAAAAAGTTTCCTCCGAAGAATGGATAGTTGGACCAAAAAACATCCAGCCGCAGTAAGCTGCTGCAAAAAATACTAACAGCGTTATAAACAAAATAATTTTTTTTGGTTTCATTTATGTAATTCTATGATAGCTTAAGCAGGAACGAAAATATTTATTATTCCATGCTAATTTTCAAAGTAAATAAAAAAACCCCGCCTTTTTAAGACAGGGTTCCTAAATATTATAATAAATTAGTTTTTCGGACTTGTCTGAGGTTGTGCAGAAGGTTGTGTGCTATTATTTAATGGAGCTGTTTTATTCTGTGGCTGAACCGGAGTGCCAACAGGTGCCTCATACATTTGGTTATCTTTTGCATTTCCCCCTGTTTTTGGTATGAACATAGCAGATGTAAGACACAGCACTCCAATGATTGCTGCAAAAAGCCAGGTTCCTTTTTCCAGCACATCTGTAGTTTGTTTTACTCCCATGAGCTGGTTACCTAATCCCCCAAATGAAGATGAAAGCCCTCCACCTTTTGGATTTTGAATAAGTATAATAAGACCTAAAATTATAGATGCAATAATGATAATGATTCCAAAAACTATTAGCATATCAACTTGATTTTATATTATCAATTTTGGCTGCAAAGTAAGCGCTTTTAGAGGGATTAATCAAACTTAATTTGGTAAACATTTCTATCGCTTTTTCCTTTTTATCTTGCTTAATCAACACCTCAGCCATAGCCTCTGTAAGTATATCGGTGCTAACATTTGATTGTTCTGCAGAAGTTTGAATAATTCTTTCAGTGCTTATATCTTGTTCCTCCAATTTTGAAGGATGTAATTTTTTCATACTTTTTAGCCAGGCAGTAAAACTTTTCATTTGATTCCCAAGTTTATCAGTTGGTACCGGTTCCTCGTTTATTTTAATACCCTGTGATGCAAAGTAATCAACTGTATGCAAAGGCTCAAAAGCGATTTCCCCTTCAGAAAATTCTGTAATCTCATCTAATGTTCCAGATTTTATTGTATCCACCTGTTGGATCATTTCAAAATTCTCAACTGGCAAAACTTTATTTTCTGCTACACTTTCAATCTCATTCCCGGAACTTTGATTGTATAAAGTTTTTGTCTCTTGTGTATAATTTAATTCATTAAGTTCCTTTTTTTCTTCTTCCGGATATTTTGAACTGGTTATTTCTGTATGTGTTTTTTCATCAGATGTTTGATTCAAAAGAAATTGCAGCCAATGTTCATTTTGAAAGTGTAGCGTGGTTCTTTTGGCAAACTTTTCAAAGCCGGGATGATTTGTTTTTTTATAATGATATAAAAGTAAAAAACCGGCTAAAGAACTATAAGGAAAATCGTTAGCATTTTTTTCCAATGCAGGAATATCCTGTGATACCTTTTGATAAAAATGTTCAGAGTAATTAATTCCCCCGTTCATAGAAATAATTATTACTTGTTACCAGTTTGAAAATATTTTATTGAAAATTGCATCAGTTACATTTTTCACTATTTGATCTCCGAGTTGTGATTCTGCGTCGGGTAATGTTAGCTGCGCAGAAAAATCATAATTGCTTGTAACATCTGATTCAAAGTCTTTTTTCAGGTCAAGGGTATTTTTAAAAATTAAATGAAAGGTAACATTCAACCTGTTGGTACTTGCATTTTGCCCTGAAATACCTGTGGTTGTTACACTATAATCTGATAAATAACCGCTGATATCATAATGTGCATCATCACTGTTAGTCTGCCTTAATCTTGTCTGTCCTATTATTTTCTGTTTCAGTTTTTCAGTAATCTGGGGAGTAAGCTGTGGGTTTACATACCGTGCTTTATTTTCTAAATAATTTACACGAAATGTTTTTACTTCAGTTGGGATAGGGGCAGTGTCTTTGGTTGAATACTTACAGGTAGCATAACTTAGGGTAAAAAATAAGAAGCCAAGAAATGTCAGTAGTTGTATGTTTATCTTTAGTTTCATTTTTTTTATTACACAAATCTTTACGAATTCCACGATTTTTTTTTACCTGCTTAACCCATTAACTAATTAACGATTAATACTTTCGTTTATTCATTAATATTATATTCTTTCAATTTCCTGTATAAGGTACGTTCGCTAATGCCAAGATCGCCAGATGCATCTCTTCTTTTACCCCGGTGTTTTTTTAATGCTTTAATTATTAATTCTCTTTCTGCATCCATAATGCTCAATGATTCTTCAACCTCGTGATGCTGATCAATATTATTGTTTAACACAACCGGCTGGCTGTTAGTTATGATGGGGTTTATTTGTTCACCATGAAAATCATTCAGCAATTTTTCATTCTGAAAATTATGATTTCCGTTTAATGAAGATGGATTTTGCAACGCATCAAAAAACATCCGCTTTAATTCTGTTACATCTTTCTTTACATCAAAAAACAGCTTATACAAAATTTCTCTTTCGTTGTTAAATTCTTTTTGATTTCCGCCGGGTTGATTTCCTGAAACCAAAACAGGTAACCTGGTAAAATTAGTTTCAGGCAGAAATTTTCTCAATTCATCGCCGGTAATATTTTTTTCGTGAGTAAGCACAGACATCTGTTCCGCTATATTTTTCAATTGCCTTACATTACCCGGCCAGGGATAATTCATTAAAACATTTTTTGCATCTTCATCAAGTTGTAAAGGCGGCGATTTATAGCGGTCGGCGAAATCAATAGCAAATTTTCTGAAAAGTAAATAGATATCTTCTTTACGATCGCGTAACGCTGGAACTCTTATTGGAACCGTATTTAAACGATAATATAAGTCTTCCCGAAATCTTCCTGTATGTGTATATTCCAGCAGATCTTTATTGGTTGCTGCAATAACCCGTACATCAGTTTTTTGCACTTTAGAGGAACCTACACGAATGTATTCTCCTGCTTCAAGAACACGAAGCAGCCGTGCCTGAGTACCTAACGGCATCTCGCCAATTTCATCTAAAAAAATAGTACCCCCGTTTACAGTCTCAAAATATCCTTTACGGCTATCAACAGCACCGGTAAATGAACCTTTTTCATGACCGAAAAGTTCAGAATCAATAGTTCCTTCCGGTATAGCGCCGCAGTTAACTGCAATAAAGGGATTGTGTTTTCTTGCGGAAAGCGAATGAATAATATGGGAGAAAACTTCTTTACCAACACCGCTCTCACCATTTATTAATACACTCAAATCGGTATTCGCTACTTGTATAGCAACATCAAGTGCATACACAAGTGCAGGCGACGTGCCTATTATTCCAAACCTGTTTTTAATTGATTGCTGATCCATTTTATTAACCTTGATATTTTTGTATTTCTTCTTTTAAAGTTTTCAAATTGTTCTGCACTATTTTCCAGATTGAAGCGTCATCTATTAAATCATAATCATGTACAAGGATATGTCTTAATCCGATTATTTTATTTTGGTCAGTAACTAAAATCTCCTTGTTTAATTTAGATGCTTTCCACAATGCTTCACCAATTATTGCAAGCCTTCTTTCTACTGCATCAATAACTGTAAAATTTGATGTATAATCTGCAAATGATTTGATTTCGCATAAATGAAGTTCAATCAATTTAATAGAATCCAAAATATCCTGTATATATTTTGCAGAATCAGAATTCATATATTTTTATTTTTTCTTCATTTACTCTTGCAAGAAAAAATTTATTTTTTATTTTTTCTTCAGCAACCAGATCAATCTTTTTTCCTGTGATTTTTTCAAGGTCAAACATAAGGTCAAAGTAATCGTGTTGTGAAATATTTAATCCGTTTTGATCCTTTTTAAATTGATATAAAAAATCAAGATCACTTTTTTTTGTAAATCTATTTTCATTGCTTCCTGATCCAAATAAATACAATGATTGGATTTGCATTCGTTCACAAAGTTTTTTTATTTCATCAATATTGTCTTTTACTATTGCTACCATAAAAATTATTTTATTTTTCCTATCAATGTCCCCGCGGTACAGCTTTCTATCACAACATCTGCATAATCTCCTTTTTGCAAGTTTTTATTTTTTTCAAATACAACAACTTTGTTATTATCACTTCTTCCTGCCCAATGTTTATCACTTTTTTTAGAGTTGTCTTCAATTAAAACTTTTACAGTTTTACCAACTTCCTTCTGCATACTTTTTAATGATTGAATTCTATGTAAAGCAACTACTTCCTGCAATCTTTTCTTTTTAATTTCTTCAGTCACATCATCTTTAAAGCGTCGTTCAGCAAGGGTTCCGGGCCGTTCGGAATAATAATACATGTAAGCGAGATCATATTCGCAATATTCTAAAAGGCTTAATGTTTCATGATGGTCTTCTTCAGTCTCCGTACAAAACCCTGTAATAACATCTGTTGATATTCCACAGCCAGGAATCAATTCACGTATCCTGTTAACTTTTGAAAGGTACCATTCACGTGTATAGGTACGGTTCATCATTTGTAAAATTCTTGTGCTTCCACTTTGTACAGGTAAATGAATATACTTACAAATGTTTTCATATTTACTTATTGTAAACAATACTTCGTCTGTTATATCTTTTGGATGAGAAGTTGAAAATCTTACACGAAGTAAAGGAGATATCTGTGCAACCTTTTCAAGAAGTTTTGAAAATGAAACAGCTTCATCTAAATCTCCCCCACCAATAGGCGGGGAGACTTGCCATGAATAACTGTCTACATTTTGACCAAGCAAAGTAACTTCTCTGTAACCTTCTTCAAATAAAGTTTTACATTCATGTATGATTGATTCGGGATCGCGGCTTCTCTCACGGCCACGGGTAAACGGAACCACGCAGAAAGAACACATATTGTTGCAACCACGCATAATACTTACAAAAGCTGTAACACCATTACTGTTTAATCTTATTGGTGAAATATCACTATACGTTTCTTCACGGCTTAATAAAACATTTACTCCTTTTTGTCCGCTTTCTGCTTCTTCTATTAACCCGGGTAAAGTTCTGTAAGCATCAGGCCCCACTACAATATCTACTAGTTTTTCTTCTTCAATAAATTTTGATTTCAATCTTTCTGCCATGCATCCTAAAACTCCTACAAGAAGGCCAGGATTATATTTTTTTACTTTCCTGAACTCTGTTAGCCGCTTACGTACAGTAAGCTCTGCTTTCTCACGAATAGAGCAAGTATTCAAAAAGATCATATCCGCTTCCTGAAAATGACGGGTAAACCCAAACCCTTTTTCCTGTAAAATAGAAGCCACCACTTCACTATCAGCAAAATTCATTGCACAGCCATAGCTTTCTATGTAAAATTTTTTAGCGGCTGTCTTGTTCGCACGGGCATTAAGGACAAGAACCTCTCCCTGGCTTGATTCATCGTGTCTCTTATCTATTACAAAATCCAGCATTGTAAATTTTTTTAACCGGAGGGCAAAGATAATAAATTAAATATGGCGACAGGATGGCAGAAAGTTAATAATATTGTTCCTG
>JBDTYU010000323.1:0-4395 GCA_040005535.1 Ginsengibacter sp.
AGGTAATAGTAAACTGGATATAAAAAGATTATCGGGTGAAAAAATATTGGATTTTAAAAGCTGGGGAAAGCATTTTTTAATCTGCTTTAAAAATTTTACAGTCCGCATCCATTTTATGATGTTTGGAAGTTACCGTATTAATGAAGGAAAAGAAGCCGTGCCCCGCCTGCGCCTTATTTTTAAAAAAGGAGAGCTTAATTTTTATACGTGTTCAGTCAAATTTATTGAAGGAAATATTGATGAAGTTTATGATTGGACCTCAGACGTTATGAATGATGAATGGGATCCTAAATCTGCGAAAAAGAAATTGAAACAAATTCCTGAAGAACTTGTTTGCGATGCTTTGCTTAATCAAAACATTTTTTCAGGTGTTGGGAACATTATTAAAAATGAAGTACTGTATCGTATTCGTCTTCATCCCGAAAGTAAAATCAAAAATATTCCTTCAGTAAAAATAAACGAACTGGTAAAAGAAGCCCGCAATTATAGCTTTGATTTTCTGCGATGGAAAAAGGAATTTGTTTTGAAGAAACATTGGTTAATATACACGAAGAAGTTTTGTCCGCAATCTCGTATTCCTGTATTAAAAAAATATTGCGGTAAAACAAAACGCAGAACTTTTTTTTGCGCTAATTGCCAGATATTATATGACAACGATATTTAAATATGATTAGAAAATTAAAATTAGGAGAATACCGTTGGTAACCACGAAAGAAAGATGCTAAAACCAACAAGCGAAAAAATTTGGGAACATTTACAACACGGGCCGCAGCACAAAAACACGAACAAGAAATTCAGTATTTTAACGGCATTAAAAAATTAAATAGTTAGGTGAAGTATTATAAGTTCGTAGCTGAAAAAGTATCACCCTGGTTAATGTCGCCGGTATCATAGCCTTTTTTAAACCAATACATTCTTTGGGCAGAAGTGCCATGAGTAAATGCATCAGGAGTTACAGTGCCTTGCGCTTCTTTCTGAAGCCTGTCGTCACCGATGGCGTTGGCTGCGCTTAATGCTTCCTCAATATCATTTGGGTTAATTACGTTTTTCATTTGTTGATCGTAATGTGCCCACACGCCTGCATAAAAATCAGCCTGCAATTCCAGGCGTACAGAATATTTATTGTATTCAGTCTCACTTACCTGTTGCTGAATGCGTTCCATTTTTTGTGTAATTCCAAGCAGGTATTGAATATGATGGCCTACTTCGTGAGCAACTACATAAGCCATTGCAAACTCTCCCGCAGCATTAAACCGCTGGTTAAGTTCCTGGGCAAATGAAAGATCAATATATACATCATGATCAACCGGGCAATAAAAAGGCCCGCTTGATGAGCTTGCATTTCCACAACCTGAAGTTGTAGCGTCCCGGAAAAGAACCAATGTAGGTTTAGTATAGCTTCTTCCCATATCACCAAAAATTTTCGTCCATACATCTTCTGTATCTGCTAAAACAACTTTTACAAAAGCGGCTTCTTTATCATCCGCGGCTTTTTGCTCGGCACTCATTTCCTGCTGTTGTGGTTGTCGCTGTTGCAAGTCATGTTGCAATTGATTTACATCACCTCCACCTAATAAAAATTTTGCCAATATAAAAATAACACCGATTACCCCACCACCTACTGCTACATGGCCACCGGTAATACCTCTGCGGTCATCTACATTATCACTTTCTCTTCTGCCAAACCATTGCATTTTTTTATATTTTAATGATTAACACTATTATTTATTGTGACTAATGAAAATTTCATGCCTGATTTATTGTATTTCTTTTTTATTGAGCTGTATGCCGCATCCTTTATACATTATTCCTTTATAATTTACATTTACCTTGTATTGATACAAATAATCACTCATTCCATCACTGCAAAATTGAGGAAGAATTGAAATAGATAGTTTAGTTGTATCTGTCTTGAGAGTATATAAGGTGCTGTCTTTATTTATTAGTGGTTTTTCTACAGGTATAATAATTGGTTTCTTCCAACCCGCCAGGTTAAAGAGAATAAATTTCTCATTATCAATTTCAAGGTTCCAGAAAGGCTCATTACCTAATGCGGCGAAATCAATTCCCTGGGAACGTTTCTTATCCCAAACCGAATTATTTGCAGCGAGTTTTCTTTTGGTAAGAATATATTTAGACGAATCATTAACCAAAACACCGTTTATATTCACCCCAAAAAGTGTATCTTTTTTTTTCATTAGGATGATAGCAGTTTTGTTGTTTTGGGACAGTTCAATGTTACCATCCTTCCTTTGCCAGGTCCCTTCGCTTGTTTTCGGTAATGCATCTTTCCCCCATACAACTTGTTCCTGCTTATAACTTTTATCATCATTAAAAATAATGGTTTGCTGTATGCCTTCACAGCCTTTGCACGGAAACATTCCCTGGTAAGCCCCTGATGGAAGACTATCAGCAAATGTTGTGGCTACTGTAGAATCTCTCAAAAAAATTACAGTATCCTGCACTTTGGTGGTGTCCTTGACAAAAATGGTTTCCTGCTCTGTGCTACCCGTATCACAGGAAGAAAAAAATAGAGTAATAGAAAGAAGATAAAGAGCATTTTTCATTGAGCAAATTTCTATGAAAATAAAATAAAAATATTAAAAACATTTATTGTTTCCCATTCTGTTCAAATTGAAAAACAAATACGAAGTTCAAAAGCAATAATCTAAACCGGATAAAGATCTACTTACTATACTGATATTAAATTACTAAAATAATTGGGTGTTGCTAAAAATATTAGTGTTGATAACTTATAATATCTATCTTTATGCAACCGATAACTTTACAGAAATTAATGTTTAAAATATTTTATGGCCAGTACAGAAAAAAACGCTGATAAAGCCGCTGATAAAAATACAGAGAAATTAAAAGCGCTCAGGCTTACTATTGATAAAATAGATAAAGATTATGGAAAGGGTAGTGTAATGATGATGAATGAACGTTCCCAGGAGCCACAGGCTGTAATTTCTACCGGTTCAATAGGGCTCGACGTTGCACTGGGAATTGGCGGTGTTCCAAAAGGAAGAGTGGTTGAAATTTATGGACCGGAATCTTCGGGTAAAACAACCCTGGCAATTCATATAATAGCAGAAGCACAGAAGAAAGGTGGAATGTGCGCCATCATTGATGCTGAACATGCTTTTGACAGTGGTTATGCAAAAAGACTTGGCGTGGATGTGGACAATCTTTTAATAAGCCAGCCTGATTATGGAGAGCAGGGGCTGGAGATCGCCGACAGGCTTATACTTTCAGGTGCATTAGATGTAGTAGTCATCGATTCTGTTGCAGCGCTTGTGCCTAAGAGTGAACTTGAGGGTGAAATGGGCGATAGTAAAATGGGTATGCAGGCAAGGCTTATGAGCCAGGCTTTAAGAAAATTAACTGCTACCATAAGTAAAACAAATTGCTGCTGCATATTTATTAACCAGCTAAGAGATAAAATAGGTGTAATGTTCGGAAATCCTGAAACAACAACGGGTGGTAATGCACTAAAGTTTTATGCATCCGTTCGCCTCGATATTCGCCGAATGGCGCAAATAAAAGATGGGGATGAATCTATAGGAAATCGTGTAAAAGTAAAAGTTGTAAAAAATAAAGTAGCTCCTCCATTTCGTATTGCAGAGTTTGATATTATTTTTGGCACTGGTATATCAAAGACAGGGGAGATAATTGACATGGGTGTTGAAATGGGTATTATACAAAAAAGTGGTAGCTGGTTTAGCTATGATACCACAAAGCTGGGACAGGGCCGCGATGCAGTAAAGCAGCTCTTAACAGATAATCCGGAGCTTTCTACTGAACTCGAAGGAAAAATAAGAACAAAGATTGCAGAAATGAATGCTGCATAAATTTTATTTTTTTATCAGAGATGGTTCTTTAATGCAACAATACATTATCGTTAAATTCTATTCGTTGAAACATTTTGCGGGGAGGAATTTTTTACAAAATATTTTCGCTCAATAATTGAGAATTGCGACTCCTGTATAGGCGTATTAGATCTTACAGATATATTTTTTGAAGACCCAATATTTATCAGTTTGAATGAGGTGCCATGAGTTGAATCAGCTTTTGCATCTTCTAATTTTTGTTGTTGCTTCTCCACTTCTTTCATGTTTTTATTATTCTTTCTATTTTGTCTGTCTAATTTCCTGTTCTGCCTGTTGAGTCTTTTTGCCTGCTTCTCTTGTTTACGATTTATTCTTGCAACTTTTCTTTCCTTTTTATCTATTCTATTTTGCTGCTTTTCTACCTGCCTTTGAGACTTCATAAGCCCTGAGCTATCGACCTGTGCAAAAGAAAAGGCAGATATAATTAATAAAAAGAAGACTGTAATAATAAAATGCTTTTTCATTAAATTTTATTTTAAATATAAAAAATTGATGTTACAAAAAA
>JBDTYU010000324.1:0-3279 GCA_040005535.1 Ginsengibacter sp.
GGATAAAAATCCACCCCTGTTATAATCCAATATCCTATGAAAAACCGAGTTTAAAGCTGCTGTTTCAGCTTTATAATATATTAAATGGCTTTCACCATGTTGATTTAAATCCTGATTTAAATTCTGTAAAAGTTTGTTTTTTATAAGCCCCTTCTCCAAAATATTTTAGTATTGGCTCTATTTCTTTAGGCTCTAAAAACCCCTGTATCGAAACCGGCTCACTTTTCTCATCTGTAAATATTACTGTTGTTGGAAACCCGGGCTGACCTGATGTTACATACATTGTAAAATCATTTACCTTGTAATTATCATTAAAATTATAACTCTTATCATTCCAATGCAGAACATCTTTTGTTTCTGCATCTAACTTTACCGGGTAGAAATGATTATTGATATAAGTAATAACTCTGGAACTGTTATAAGTTTTCTTATCCATTACTTTGCACCAGTAACACCAGTTGGTATATAAATCAATCAATACTGGCTTTGATTCCGATTTCATTTTTTCTGTTAGTTCATTCCATTTAATCCAATTCGGTTTATCATAATTGGTATTAACTTTGGCAGAGCATAAAATAAAAAGGCAAGCTACTAAAACAAACTTCATATTTTTTGCCATATCTTATAAACGTACGGTAAATGGATTTATTGAGTTTGAATGAAACTAATTTTTATAAGCATGTGATTCCTAATTTTTTTTAATTTATTACTCACCTGGCTGAATTTTTTTATCAATGCATAAAATTGTTGTTGCAATAACCGGGGCCAGTGGCTCTATTTATCCCAAAATCTTATTAAATAAACTCGTATCCCTAAAAGATCAATATTCATCGTTGGGCATTATTATGACAGATAATGCCAAAATTGTGTGGCAAACAGAACTCGGGGATGAGGAATATAAATCATATGAAGCAAAGTATTTTTCAAAAAATGATTTTATGGCACCTTTTGCTTCCGGCTCAGGTGAATATGATATTATGATTATTGTTCCCTGCAGTATGGGTACATTGGGACGAATCGCTTCAGGTGTTTCGGGGGATTTAATTTCCAGGGCTGCTGATGTTATCTTGAAAGAAAGAAGAAAACTTATCTGCGTTATAAGAGAAACCCCATATAACCTTATTCATATTCGTAATATGGAAACAGTAACCATGGCCGGAGGAATTATTTGCCCGGCGACTCCATCTTTTTACAGCAGGCCTCAAACTATTGAGGATGTTGCTTCTACAATTGTTGACAGGGTGATTGAACTTTCAGGTCTTAAAATTGATACTTTTCGCTGGGGTAAATAAACGCTTCTGTGGTGAAGCGTTTTTCATAGTAAATAGTTAAGTGAATATGTTATTATCTTAAATCTACAACTTCCACTTTCGGATAATGTTTAGCATCAAAAACAAATAAATCATCAGCCAGGTTGGTATTTGTTTTCAGGTTAGTTATGGTATAAGTGTACCGGTCACCGGTTTTTTGAAACACTTTTGTACTCATTATAGATTGACTTGCTTTATCAATAAAAACAAGTACTTTAAAAAAGGTCTTAGTTTTATCCAAAGGCGTTAATTCAATTTCCTCCACAGTTTTATTTCCCTTTTTTGTTTCACTATTAAGTTTATACAAAAAATCTTTATCATAAAAGTTAGTAAACATTTTCTGGGGCGTGATTGTATTTGCCGAGGCATCAAATTTTGTAATCTGAACTTCATTGGCAGATTTATCATACGTCCATATATTACTACCATCGCTGTAAATTTCCTGACCTGAAATCCCTACCCTATATTTGGAACCCTTCATATTTACAATTCCTTTTTTTGTACCGAGAATTTTCCCCGAAGAATTTTCAATTTTGAGCGCAAAACCTGCCACTACTGATTTGTAAGTTTTAAATTTAATACTTACGTTATCTAATATTTTTTTTGCATCGGGATCGCTTTTTCCTGAACCCGGGGTTTGTGAAAAAATTGAAGATCCTATAAAAAACATCATTATACCGATTAGTATTTTTTTCATTTTGTATTAAATTTTGTAACCACTTTAAACGAAACAAATATACACCATAGACTGCTTGGAAAGGTATTGAGTTTAGTAACAGATGAAAGCATATTGTTAATATTGCTTCCAAAAAATTTCCGGACTTTTAATGTAACAGTGAAATAAAAAAATTTCTTTTATTTCAATTTGAACAAAGGACAAGCTATTACATTTGTTTCCTCAGTTGCTCATTTCACCTTGCATCTTCACTTCATTTACTAATTTGTTTGTTTCACTAAATTCCTTTGCTGCCCTAATAAAGTTTACAAATACGGGTTGTGGTTTCTCCACAGTGCTTTTTAATTCAGGGTGATATTGCACTCCTAGAAAAAAAGGGTGACTCGCAAGTTCAATTATTTCCACAAGGCCTGTTTGTGGATTAATCCCACTGGCTATCATACCAGCTTCTTCAAAACGTCCCAGGTATTTATTATTAAACTCCCATCTATGCCGGTGACGTTCATTTATTTCATCAACACCATATATATGATGAGCAAGCGTATTCTGTTTTATAAAACATGGATAAGAACCTAACCTCATGGTACCTCCTTTTATAGTAATTTTCTTTTGCTCTTCCATCATATCAATTACCGGATTGGCTGTATCTGGCTGCATTTCTGTGGAATCTGCATCGGTTATGTTTAATACGTTGCGGGCAAATTCTATTGCAGCCATTTGCATACCCAGGCATATTCCAAAAAATGGAAGCTTATTTTCACGGGCATATTTCACAGCTACAATTTTTCCTTCCACACCTCGGAAGCCAAAGCCAGGTGCAACAAGCAGACCATCAAGACCATTCAATTTCTCAGCAACATTTTCATCAGTAATATATTCACTGTGTACATTTACTACCTGCACTTTACAATCGTTCATTGCTCCTGCGTGGATAAAAGATTCCAGGATGGATTTATAAGCATCCTGCAATTCAATATATTTTCCAATAAGACCGATAGTAACTTTGTAGCGAGGATGCTTCAGCTTATCAAGAAATCCTTTCCATTTAGTTAGCTCAGGTTCATTGTAATTCGTAATATTTAATTTATTCAAAACAATGAGATCGAGTTTTTCACGCAGCATGGCAATGGGTACTTCATAAATAGTTGAAGCATCCGCAGCTTCGATAACAGCATTTTCCTTAACGTTACAAAAGAGTGCAATTTTTCTCTTAAGTTCATCACTTAATGGTCTTTCTGTTCTGCAAACCAATATGTCAGGGTGAACACCATTTTCACTCATTAATTTTACACT
>JBDTYU010000325.1:0-3618 GCA_040005535.1 Ginsengibacter sp.
TTTTTTTGATGTTGGCGGAATGATGAATGCTATAGCAAACAAACCAAAATAACTATATAAATTTATTGATATTGTATAAGCTGCTTATTTGTTAAGCAGCTTTTTTACATTCCCATATTGGTCCAGGGTTGCGTTCCATCTTTCATAATTAAAAAAGTTTCGCTGGCGTAAGCGGACGCTTGCCTATAACAGTACTTCAACCATCACAACTGGATACCAACAACTCATTTAAGTTTTGCAAAACAATTAGACAGTGAATTCTAACTTTTTAATTTTTGTAATTCTTTTTCAAAGGCACAAGCGGACGCTTGCTCCAATACCTACATGAAATTGCTATTGGCTCTGACAGATAATATTTGGAGAGTAAGAAATATAAGTAGCCAGTAGATTAATTTCAGCCAACGTCAACCTTAACCGTACATTTGTTTGCAACATATAAAAGCGGACACATGGATACGACAGCTACAGCATTAACGGCATTATTCAACCGGATCCCAAGGAGACACTCCATAGAAAACGTAAAGGATATCAACAGCATTGTAAACGAATATGAAATCATTTTACTAAACATAGAAGCCATAAATCCTTTTTACGAAAAAAATATCCCGCCATTTTTTAACGACCTGGATACTATAAGGGCTACGATAAAAAAGTCGACAGATAATAAAGCTTCTAAAAAAAATAAAGACAGTGTTTTTGACGAAGCCTCCGGAATTTTAAAAGATAGTATACAGTCCATGATCAACGTTTATGATGATGGAAACAGAACCTCATAAATCATAAATCCAGGATGTGACGTATACTTACCTATTCAGTAAATAATTTGTAATTTAGATTTATGAGTAATGTAGCAATACGCAATAAACTATACGATTACATCCGGGTTGCAGATGATAAAAAGCTTAATGCAATTTATAATCTGCTTGAAAATGAAATTGAGCAAACTAACAAGTGGTGGAAAGACAAACAATTTACTCAGGAACTTGACAGCCGCTATGAGGCATTAGGAAGTGGTTCAGACAAAGGAGTTACGGTTGAACAACTGGAACAATCTATAAGCAAGCTCCGCATAAAAAAGTATGGTAAGTAATCCGGTTTACACAAGCATACTATCTACGAGAGCACAAAAGGAAATTACACAGTCATGGGAATGGTACGAAGAAAGACAGCAAAACCTTGGTGATCGTTTTGTAAAAGAGATCATCAATAAAATCCGCCTGATCGAAGAATATCCGGAAAAATATCCTACACGTTATAAATCTTACAAAGAAGCACATGTTCCTGTTTTTCCGTTTCTTATCATCTATAGATTGAACCGAAGAAAAAAATCCATTCGAATAGTTTCAGTATTTCACACATCATTAAATCCAAAAAAGAAATACAAATAACTACCCTAAAGGATAAAAACGACTTGGTGAATGGATAGATATTCATGCAACAGTATAGGTAAACTAAATGCAGCAGCACAAAACTTTTGTGTACCGGCGCAACCTTTAATACTCCTTACTAACTTGCAGTCATGAATGCAACCTCAAAACTTTGGGAAAGCAAAGTGTTTATACGCTTTTCTGATTGCGATCCCTTCAATCATTTAAACAATGCACGCTACATTGATTATTTCATCAATGCCCGTGAAGACCACATTTTGGCAAATATGAATTTTAATATTTATCATTTTGCGGCAGAGTATGGCCTGGGCTGGGTAGTAAGTAAAAACCAGATCGTTTACCTGAAGCCGGCCTTCCTTATGGAGACCGTTGTTATAGAGTCTGCTCTCTTACAATTGGGAGCAACAGACCTGGTGGTTGAAATGAAAATGTGGAATGAGCGTAAGGATAAATTGAAATCTGTTATGTGGACCAATTTAGTACACATAAATATTAAAACACAAAAACCCGAAAATCATTCACAGCACTTGCTTGATATGTTTAAGCCATTTGAAGATCCTATAGACTTACACATAAGTTTTGATGAACGTGTGAACCAGTTGAGGAACAATTGATGCTTTGGGTAAAAGCCATTTCCAAAGTTTGTATTTTCAATTATATTATTTACCCCTTAATATAAAGAGTTTCCACTTTCTTTCTTGCCCATGGGGTTTTACGTAAAAATGTAAGGCTTGATTTAATACTGGGATTATCCCTGAAGCACTTGATACGGATCCTGTTTCCAAGTTCTTCCCATCCGTACATTTCCACCAAATGTGTTACAATCATCTCCAGTGTTTTGCCATGTAGCGGATCTTTTGATTGCTGGTTCATTTTTAATTTCTTCTTACTTCTTCAAAAATACACCACTAAAAAAAAGTAGCCATAGCGATCCATAAGCTATTGTTATCTTCGCTTTAATGACGCTAAAACAAAAAGTATATGATCATTATATGCAGGTGGTGAATGATAAATTAACTTCACTGCGGCAGGTATTGACAGACTTAAAAGAAAGTGGCAGCAATGAGACAAAAAGTACTGCAGGTGATAAGCATGAAACTGCATTAGCAATGCTGCAGATAGAACAGGCTAATATTGGCGCACAACTACAGGATGTATTGGAGAAAAAAGCTGCGTTAGAAAAAATAGATCCTGCATTGCCATCTTCTAAAATTGTAAATGGCAGTCTTGTAAAAACCGATAAAGGATATTTATTTATAAGTATAGCATTGGGTAAAGCAACAATAGACGGCATTCCCTTTATCGCTCTTTCACCTCAATCTCCACTTGGGCAAAAATTGGTGGGCTTATCTGCCCGTGATGTTGCCGAGATCAACAATACTAAATACGTGATAGATAAAATTGAATAATATTCCACTTGCGGAGAAGCAGCCATTCGGACCAATGTTTTAGCTATTTATTCTAAATAAATTATTTCTCAAAAAACAAAAACAATTTGGTGTATTGATGTATCCTCATCATGCAACAGTTGTAGGCAATCAGATACAGAAGGACAAAATTTTAGTATACCCGGCGTTACAGAAAATGCCGGCGCCACATTTTATTCCGGCGAAAAAATACACAAAACATTGAAAAAATATTGCAACACAAATTCTTTAAAAGTTTTTGTAGCAGCCTTTTTCCTACCATTCAATCCTGGAATTACTTGAACACATAGGTTTTATTATCGTAAACAAAGCAGAACTTACAACATCTTTATTCATCAATAATTTCAATTAAAAATTGTGTGACTTTTCAGGCATTGGATCAAAGTAAAGAGAAGGAAAAAATATGAGTAGTACCAATATAAAATCAAAGAACAATCTTCTAAAGCTCTCTATAGGCGCATTAGGAATTGTATTTGGAGACATTGGAACAAGCCCGTTGTATGCATTGAGGGTTTGTTTTGAAGGGACTCATGGAATCGCAATAACTGATCAAAATATTTATGGTATCTTATCAATGATCTTCTGGTCTTTAATCCTGGTTATCAGCCTAAAATATTTGATTGTTATTTTAAGTTTTGATAACGAGGGTGAAGGTGGCATTTTAGCCTTAATGAAATTAGTGTTACCTGCAAAAAGAAGCGGAAACTATTTCGTTATTTTATCTATGGGTTTATTTGGTGCAGCCTTGCTTTATGGAGATGGAATGATCACTCCGGCCATTTCTGTATTGAGCGCTTTGGAAG
>JBDTYU010000326.1:0-10984 GCA_040005535.1 Ginsengibacter sp.
TGGCTGCTTTTCATCATAAATTTTTTACTTTGTTCAATAGCGTCCATTACTTTTTCAAGAATGGTATCAATACTTTCCTCGTAAGTAAATTGTAATGGTTCTTTAAAATGAACGCTTAGCAATGTGCCTTTTTTCTTAAACTTCAATCCCTTTTTATTAAATGCTCTCCAGAATCCGCTTATTACTACAGGGATTACAACAGGCTTGTTATGCTTAATAATAAATGCTGTACCCCTTCTACCCGGGGCAAAAGGTTTTGTAGTGCCTTGCGGAAACGTGATCACCCAATTATTTTCAAGAGCCCGGGCAATTTTGCGGGTATCGCCGGGGTCAAGTCCCCGTCTTATTTCCTGGCCTTCAGCACGCCAGGTACGCTTAACTGTTATAGCGCCTGCCCACCTGAATATTTTGCTTATGAAGCTACTCTTCATCGTTTCTGCTGCAGCAACATAATACACACGGGTAAAAGGATTCAATAAATAAAAAGGAATACCCAGTTTATTTTCTTTCCTCCATTTTACTGCGCAAAAAATATGAAGAAACATAATTACATCAGCAAAATAAGTTTGATGATTACTTACAAACAAAACATTTCTTTTAGGAAGATTTTTAAAATGCTCTGTACCACTTATACTTATTCTGTTTATAATTGCAAACCCAGGGTAGGTAACAATGCCTACCAGGAAATAGACTAAAGATTTCATCAGGTGAGTTTGCTTCAAACTATTAATCCATTGTTTCATCGATATTTTTTCGTAAAAAATAAAT
Organism: Ginsengibacter sp.; assembly: GCA_040005535.1. Classification (GTDB taxonomy): domain Bacteria; phylum Bacteroidota; class Bacteroidia; order Chitinophagales; family Chitinophagaceae; genus Ginsengibacter. Next base: position 769 of record JBDTYU010000326.1, read on the forward strand.
GCAATTTATGAAAAACACTATGATATAACAATCCTATTTATAGAGTTTTAATTCACACATTTTCACTTTTTAATAGAAAATATAAAAAGCCGCAATCTGCTTAAAAGTTTAATTACAATGTCCTGGAATGAGAGTATTTTCTTACCTTTGCAGTCCCAAAATAAAAAATAATCAGGGAATTTATTAGTAATAAAATTATTAACCAAAATGCTGATGAACAGGAGGTGGCCCGTGAACCTGCAGCAACAACAAAATTACCTGTTGATAATAATATGGATGAACAACAAAACAATGATTCCAAATCAGTTATAAATGATGTAACTGAAAAAGAAGAAACTAAACAATCTAACGGAGAATTGCAAAAGAGTGAAGGCGTTTCTTTTCCTGATTTTCCTGAGGGAGAAGAACCAATTTCCAATGGAGAACCTCAACAAACGGAAGTTCAAATTCATGATGCTGTTCTCGCATCTCCTCATGATGATTTTGACTGGAGTGTTGACAAAAGGAATGTTACCTCTTATGACAAAACGGAAAGAGAAAAGTATGATCAGGTTTATGACAAAACCTTTAAGCAGATCAATGATAATGAAATGATCCATGGTACTGTTGTCGGGATGACCAAAACAGATGTTGTTATAAACATTGGCTTTAAAAGTGATGGTCTTGTTTCATTGAACGAGTTTCGTGACATACCTAATCTTAAAGTTGGTGATGAAGTAGAAGTAATGGTTGCTGAAAAAGAAGACAGGGAAGGAAACCTGCACCTAAGTCGTAAGCAGGCACGTACCACCAGGGCATGGGAGAGAATTGTTGATATGCATAAGACAGGTGAAATTGTTACCGGCCTTGTTACCAGCAAAACAAAAGGCGGTCTCATCGTTGATGTATTTGGTATGGAAACATTTTTACCGGGTTCCCAGATTGACGTTAAGCCGGTAACTGATTACGATCAGTTTGTAGGTAAAACAATGGAATTTAAAGTGGTAAAAATTAATGAAGCAATAAAGAATGCTGTTGTATCTCATAAAGCGCTTATTGAAAGTGATATTGAGCAACAACGTGCTGAAATTATTGGCAAGCTTGAAAAAGGCCAGGTACTTGAAGGAACTATTAAAAACATAACTGATTTCGGAGCATTTCTTGATCTGGGTGGCTTAGACGGATTGCTATATATAACTGATATAAGCTGGGGTCGTATTAATCACCCAAGTGAAGTATTGAAACTTGATCAGAAGCTTAATGTCGTGGTTCTTGATTTTGATGACGATAAAAAACGCATCAGTCTTGGCCTGAAACAATTAACGCCGCATCCCTGGGATACATTACCTGAAAATATTAAAGAGGGTGAAATTGTAAAGGGTAAAGTTGTTAATATAGAAGATTATGGTGCTTTCCTGGAAATATTCCCCGGCGTTGAAGGTCTCGTGCATGTAAGTGAAATTACATGGGCCAATACCCCCATCAATGCAAAGGAATTCTTCAAACTGGGTGATGAATACGAATCAAAAGTAGTTACGCTTAGTAAAGAAGACCGAAAAATGAGCTTGTCTATAAAACAAATGACAGAAGACCCATGGAATACCATTGAAACCAAGTATCCTGAAAGAAGCAGGCACAAAGGGCTTGTAAAAAATATTACACCTTATGGTGTGTTTGTAGAGCTTTCACCTGGCATTGGCGGCATGATTCATATAAGTGATTTAAGCTGGTTGAAACGTTTTAATAACCCTAACGAATACACCAAGGTTGGGAACGATATTGATGTAATTATAATGAGCATTGATAAGGAAAACCGCAAGCTTCAGCTTGGTCATAAACAAATTGAAGAAGATCCCTGGAATTCTCTTGAAGAAACTTTCCCTGTTGGTAGTATACACGAAGGAACAGTAACCAGGAAAGATGATAAAGGGGCGACTATTCAATTACCTTATGGCCTCGAAGGATTTGCACCGGCACGTCATCTTCGCAGGGAAGATGAAAAATTGATTGGTATAGATGAGATTGCGCAATTTATGGTTATTGAATTTGATCGTAATGATAAAAAAATTATTCTTAGCCACAGCCGCATTTGGGAACAGGCAAAGGCTGATGAAAAAAATGCAGAAATAAAAGAGAAAAGAGCCGATGCAGAAATAACCAAAAAAGCAGTGAAAAATATTCAAAGCAAAGTTGAAAAAACAACTTTAGGCGACTTGGGAGTTTTAGCTGATTTGAAAAAGAAAATGGATAACAAAGAGGATGTTGTGGCAGAAAAAGCGATAGTAAATGTGCAGGAAGATATTGAAAATGAAAAAGCTATTGCTCCGAAAGAAGAAATTAAAAAGAAAAAAATTATAGCTGAAAAGGAAAATGAAGATGTTGAAAGTGAAGCAAGCGATAGTGAAATCAAAAGTAAAGATGGGGAATAAATAGTTTTTCTGTGTTAGAATCCCGTTACCTAAATGACGGGATTTTTTTTTGCATAATCTATTTTATTCAAATGCTTTCTCAATTTTTTCCTGTTAAATGTAATCCCACCTTGTGTATCAAATTCAACGACAGGGTTGTTCAGAATGAAATTCTATATATAAATTTTAATGGTACAATTTATGAATAAAGTTATTTTAAAATAAAGATTTGCGTAATTAGTTACACAAATCGTAAGATGAAATGGATAAATCAAAAATTATAACTTATACATTGATCGGTATAATTATATTGTGCAGTATTATTTTATTAATACTATTAATAATTTTCTGATATAGCTACTTACTTCTTTATAATTCTGTTTATTTCGTTTGCCGCCAGCCACCCACTCGTCCAGGCATGTTGAAAATTAAACCCACCAGTAATACCATCAACATCTAGAATTTCTCCTGCAAAAAAGAGATTAGAAACGATTTTACTCATCATAGTTCGTGGATTAATTTCGTTTAATTTGATACCTCCTGCTGTTACAAATTCTTCTTTGAAAGTAGTTTTCCCTTTTACAAAAAATTGTTGGGAGCATAATTGTTTTGCTAATTGATTTTGTTGCTTTGCCGGCAAGTCTGCCCATCTTAATTCATCTTTTATTTGACAAAGTTTTAAATGATATGCCCACAACCGATTTGGCAGACTAAATGGATTTCTATTGATAATTTTTTGAGAGGCTAATTCTTCTCTTAGTATTTTAAGTTTTGCCAGAATTGAACTCTCATTAAAGACAGGAAGCCAGTTTATATTTATAGAAAAAGAATATTGCAATTCAGCAAGCTTTTTTGCAGCAAACGCTGAAAGCTTTAAAACCGCAGGCCCACTAAAGCCCCAATGTGTAATAAGTAAAGCCCCTTGTTGGGAAAATTTCGTTCCATTAATTTTTACAATCACATCTTCAATAGAAATACCCATAAGATCAACAACAGGATTAACAGGTACATTGAATGTGAAGAGAGAAGGCACCGGAACTTCAAAACTATGGCCTAATTGAGAAAGCCATTTAAACTGTTCCTGCTTGTTATAACCACCGCAGGCAATACATATAAAATCACACTCCTCAACTGAAGCATCTTTAAGAATTACTTTAAATTGTTTTTCATTTTTAGCAGTTCCATTCGATGCAGATTGTTCAGGATATCCTGTTTCAATTTTCACTGCCTCACGGTTCATTAATATTTGTACATTAAATTTGTTTGCCTCCTGCATGAGACAACTTATAATTGTTTCAGAGGAATTACTTTCAGGAAACATCCTACCATCAGCTTCCGTTTTTAACAGTACATTTCTTTTTTGAAACCAGTCAATTGTATCGGGTATAAAAAAATGATGAAAAGCATTTTTTAAAAAATTTTCTCCACGGGGATATTTCTTAACCATTTCTGCGATACTGAAACACGCATGAGTAACGTTACACCTGCCGCCGCCACTCACTTTTACTTTACTTAATAGTTTACTCGTTTTTTCAATAATAATTACTTCCAGTTCCGGGTTTTGTGATGCGGCATTTACAGCGCAAAAAAAACCTGCAGCGCCGCCTCCAATCACTATAAGTTTTTTCTTCTGCATCGAAATATATCAAATTAAGAATTTTTAAACCCTTAGGAATTTTAAAAAAAATATTTAAGAGTTGAGGAAGGCCTAATAACCAGAAGGAAAAAAAAGCAAGAAATTCAGTCCTGGAATATATTAATAATAATCTGAGCAAAGATTCCCGTTAGCCTTTTCAGCGGCTTCAATTGCATCAAACGAAGAAAGTATATCTGCCTTATCCTTTCTTACACAAACAGTATGTTCATAATGTGCAGAAGGTTTACCGTCTTTAGTACGCACCGTCCACCCATCTTTATCATTAAAAACATTTTTTTTACCAAGGTTTATCATGGGCTCTATGGCAATTACAAGTCCTTCATTTAGCTTAGTACCGCTGCCCCGCTTACCATAATTAGGAACCTGCGGGTCTTCATGAAGGTCTTTCCCTAATCCATGACCAACTAATTCCCTTACGACACCATAACCATTTTTACGCTCGGTATGTTCCTGAATTGCATAAGCAATATCGCCAACACGATTTCCCGTAACTGCTTTTTCTATTCCTTTGTAAAGAGATTCTTTTGTAACCCGCAAAAGTTTTTTTACGGCGTCATTTATACTTACTAACGCAAATGTATAAGCGCTATCGCCATGGAAGCCCATTTTTAATGCACCTACATCTACAGAAAGAATATCACCTTCTTTAAGTTCGGTACTTGTAGGAAACCCATGTACAACCGCATCGTTCACTGAAATACAACATGCATAAGGAAATCCATGATAATTTTTAAAAGATGGAGTGGCTCCGTGATCTCTTATAAATTCATCAGCAAGATTGTTTAAATACGTGGTTGAAACACCCGGTTTTGTAAATTTTCCTATCTCAGCAATGGTATTATTTACAAGCAAACAACTTTGCCTGATCAATTCTGTTTCTTCATTCGTTTTATAAAAAATCATAACGGCCCTTCTTAAAAAAACCCTGACAGCGTTGCCAGGGTTATAAATAAAATTTATATAAAATACTTATAAATTCCCTGTTACACCTGGCGCTACAGTTTGCCTTCCTTGTATACGGCCTGAACTCATCAACCCATCATACTGTCGCATCAGCAATTGAGTTTCTATTTGCTGGAGTGTATCAAGAACAACAGCCACCATAATAAGTAAAGAGGTTCCTCCATAGAAAGAAGCAAATCCCTGTGTTACGCCAAGCAGTTGTGCAATGCCTGGTAAAATACCTACAAATGCAAGTAATACTGCACCTGGCAAAGTAATACGATCCATGATTGTCCCAATATAATCTGTAGTCGGTTGCCCGGGCTTTACTCCAGGTATGAAACCATTGCTGCGCTTCAGGTCGTCCGCCATTTGTTTTGGATTAAAAATAAGCGCTGTATACAAGAAGGTAAAGCCGATTACCATTATCGAATAAATAACCATATAAATCACATTAGTGTGATCTGTAAAATACAACGCCCAGCTTTTGCCGGATGTTTGGAACCCTGCAAAAATGGTTGGCAAAAACATAATAGCTTGTGCAAAAATAATGGGCATCACTCCTGCAGCATTTACCTTTAAGGGCAAAAACTGTCTCGCACCTCCAAACTGACGGTTACCCACAATTTGTTTGGCATAATTTACGGGAACTTTTCGCACACCCTGAACAAGCAATATCAATCCAAGAATTACAGCAATGAGCGCCGCAATTTCCACGAGGAAAATCAATAACCCACCACCACCACGGGTTTGCTTCGCATAAAACTCCTGCATGAAATTTTGAGGAAGTCTGGCTAAAATTCCAACCATAATAATTATAGAAGTACCATTTCCCAACCCCTTATCTGTAATTTTTTCGCCAAGCCACATTACAAATAAAGTACCCACCGTTAATATTACTACAGTTGAAACCCAAAAGAAACCTGAATAGGCTTCTAATAAAGCTTCCCTGTTAGAGCTTTTTAAAAATCCAATATAAGCCGCTGCCTGAAATGCAGTTACAATAACGGTAAGATAACGGGTCCATTGGTTTATTTTCTTTCTTCCACTATCACCTTCTTTCTGAATTTTGGCAATTTGTGGAACGAGGATGGTCATCAACTGCATAAAAATAGACGCCGAAATGTAAGGCATAATTCCCAATGCAAAGATTGACGCCTTAGAAAAAGCACCACCAACAAATGCATCAAGAAGGCCGAGCATACCACCTTTTGCACTGTTGCTTAAATTAGTAAGTTTATTTGGATCAAGACCTGGAAGAACAATGTGAGAGCCTACTCTGTAAACAAGTATGAGCAATAAAGTAGTGAGAATTTTATTCCTCAGTTCTTCAATTGTCCAGATATTTTTTAATGTTTTAATGAATTTCTTCACAGAATTATCGGGATTTAAATATTTGCAAGACTGTTAAGAAAGCAAATATCAATTAATTATTTAACTATTTCGACAGTTCCGCCTGCTGACTCAATTGCGCCTTTTGCTTTTTCACTTACCGCATTCACTTTAAAAGGTATGTTCGCTCTAAGTACTCCATTTCCCAAAATCTTTACCCTATCCGTTTGGCTTATTAGATTATTTATGTAAAGATTTTCGAGATTGAATTCTTTTATGTCATGCTTTTCAATTAATTGATCTATCTGGCCAAGATTAAAAACTTTATATTCAATGCGGTTAATGTTTTTAAATCCGCGCTTTGGAAGCCTGCGTTGAATGGGCATTTGGCCGCCTTCATGTGCCATTTTAATTTTATAGCCAGCCCGGCTTTGTCCACCTTTATTACCTTTTGTTGATGTGCCTCCTTTACCTGAAGCTTCTCCACGCCCAATTCTTTTTTCTTTGTGCGTAGAACCCACGGCGGGTTTAAGATTATGTAGTTGCATTTTATTTTTTTTACTTAACACTCCCTGTTGCCAAACTCAATTATGTTTATATATAACTTTACAATAAATGTTTTTTTATAAATATCCTGATCATCCAATTTCTTCAACCGTAATGAGGTGATTTACTTTTTTAACCATACCCAGAATTTGTGGAGTTGCTTCCACTTCTTTAGTGGCATCCATCTTATTAAGACCAAGTGCTTTCAGTGTCAGCTTTTGACGCTCAGAACGATCAATGCCACTTTTCACCTGTTTTATTTTTATCTTCTTCATTCCTGTTTTAGTTAATTAATTTTATGGGTATCATCTAACATCACTTGCTTAAACATGTTATGTTACCCGTTGAATACTTTTTTTAAAGATATATTCCTTGTTTTGGCAATAGCGATTGGTTCTCTTAATGTTGCCAAAGCTTTCACTGTTGCCTTAACAACATTGTGAGGATTTGCAGAACCAAGTGACTTTGCAAGTACGTCTGTGATGCCGGCACTTTCCAAGACAGCACGCATGCTTCCACCAGCAATTACACCTGTACCATGTGCTGCAGGTTTTATCAATACTTTTGCTGCACCTTCTTTACTCAGCTGTTCATGCGGTATAGTGCCATGCATTATTGGAACTCTTATAAGATTCTTTTTTGCATCATCTATTCCTTTAAGAATAGCTTCCTGAACTTCTTTAGCTTTTCCCAGCCCTTGCCCAACTACTCCATTTTCATTGCCAACTACTACCAATGCAGAAAAGCTGAATGCTCTTCCTCCTTTAGTTGTTTTAACAACACGGTTAATGGATACCACTTTTTCTTTTAGTTCAAGATCGGCGCCTTTTATTCTTTGTGTAGGTGATTTCAACATTATAACTATTTATTTTTTTCGATTTAAGACATTGCACCTGCTTTTAAAAAAATGCAATATACCTGTGTGCTAAAATTGCAATCCGCCTTCTCTTGCTCCCTCTGCAACTGCTTTAACACGCCCGTGGTATATGTAACCACTCCGGTCAAATACAACATCTTTAATTCCTAAGTCTCCGGATTTTTTTGCAATGGCTGTTCCTACCATCTTACTTATTTCTACTTTATTCACTTTTTGGGCTGCAATATCTGCCTGGCGGGATGATGCTGAAGCAAGTGTAATTCCATTTTCATCATCTATCAATTGAACATAAATATCCCGATTACTTCTATAAACACTAAGCCTTGGCTTTACTGCGCTTCCACTAATTTTTTTTCGGATGCGATACCTGATTTTTTGTCTTGCACTAACTTTTGAGTTCATTGTCATTCAATTTTATTTTCCGATCGCGCCTGCCGTTGGACAGAACTGCCGGAAATGTTTTATTGGTATTAACTATTTACCTGCAGACTTGCCAGCCTTTCTGCGTAAAACCTCACCCTCAAACTTCACTCCTTTTCCTTTGTATGGCTCAGGCTTACGAAGACTGCGAATTTTTGCAGCAACCTGCCCAATCAATTGCTTATCTATACTTTCAAGAGTTATAATTGGGTTTTTACCTTTCTCCTGTGCAGTTCCAACTTTCAATTCTTTAGGTATTTCAAATACGATATTGTGAGAATACCCTAAAGAAAGATCAAGAAGATTACCCTGGTTAGATGCTTTAAATCCTACACCTACCAATTCAAGTTTCTTTACATAGCCTTCAGTAACACCTTGCACCATATTATTTACAAGTGAACGATATAATCCGTGCATGGCTTTATGCCTGATCTGATCAGTAGGGCGTACAAATTCCACTTTATCGTCTTTAACCTCAACTTTAATATCGCGGTCAATAGCTTGTTTCAATTCTCCCTTAGGCCCTTTAACTGTTATTACATTATCGGCTCCAACGCTTACATTTACTCCCTGTTTGATCGTTACAGGATTTTTTCCAATTCTTGACATAGTATTTTATTTGTTATAAAACCGGCAGAGCTCAGCAACAATTAAGTTTTAAGCATCTTACCTAAAAAATTAATAAATATTACATAGAACTTCTCCACCCACTTTCTGTGACTTTGCTTCTTTATCGGTCATTACACCTTTTGAAGTAGATACGATAGCAATGCCTAATCCATTTTTTACCCTTTTAAATTCATCTGGTTTTGAATAGGTACGCAAGCCGGGACGGCTTACTCTTTCCAGGCTTTGTATAGCAGGAAGCTTTGTTTGAGGATCATACTTTAAAGCTATTTTAATTAATCCCTGCTTTGAATCATCTTCAAATTTATACTTTAAAATATATCCTTTGTCGTATAAAATTTCAGTAATGCGTTTTTTTAAATTGCTCGCAGGTATTTCAACCAGCCTGTGGCTTGCCATCTGGGCATTGCGTATTCTTGTTAAATAATCTGCTATGGGATCAGTAACCATTTTTATTTACCTCCATCTCCCAAAGGGAGAGTTTAATTTTAAAATTTTATACTATTACCTTTCCGCCAGCGGCGGGGTTAGGGATTTACCAACTTGCTTTTTTTACTCCCGGAATTCTACCCTCCAATGCCATATCACGAAAAATATTTCTGGAAATTCCAAAATGTCTGAGATAACCTCTTGGGCGGCCTGTAAGCTGACAACGGTTTTTAAGGCGCACCGGTGATGCGTTTTTAGGAAGAAGATCAAGCCCTTTGTAGTCACCGGCTTTTTTCAAAGCTTTTCTCTTTTCAGCATAACGGGCTACCATCTTCTCACGTTTTATCTGCCTTGCTTTTACTGACTCTTTAGCCATATTTTTTATTTTTGTTTGTCACCCTGAGTTTATCGAGGATTATTTTTTTACATTTTTAAAAGGCATGCCTAGTTCTTTCAGTAATTCAAAGGCCTCTTCATTAGTACTAGCTGTTGTAACAAATGTTATGTCAAGTCCTGTTATTTTATTTACTTTATCAATATCAATCTCAGGAAAAATAATTTGTTCTGTTACGCCTAACGTATAATTTCCGCGACCATCAAAAGATTTATCGCTTATACCTTTGAAATCACGTACGCGTGGGAGAGAAACAGAAACCAACCTATCTAGAAACTCATACATATTAACTCCGCGTAAAGTAACTTTTGCACCAATAGGCATGTTCTTACGAAGCTTAAAGTTTGAAATATCTTTTTTAGACATGGTAGCTACCGCTTTTTGACCGGTAATGGTTGTTAATTCTTCGATAGAAACATCTACCAGTTTCTTATCAGCCACAGCGCCATTAACACCACGGTTAATACAAACTTTTGTAAGCCTTGGAGCCTGCATTACAGTTTTGTATGCAAATTTTTTCATTAAAGCAGGTATAACTTCTTTCCTGTATTTTTCTACCAGTCTTGGAATATATTTTTCAGTGCTCATTATTTAATTACCTCCCC
>JBDTYU010000327.1:0-5462 GCA_040005535.1 Ginsengibacter sp.
TTAATCAATCATTAGAAAAAGCAGTAAACCATCCTGATCTTGAATCAAGGAGTAAAATGCTGATCGCTTCTCTGATGGGAGCCGTTGCTTTTCAAAAAGGACTCGGGGTGGTACATTCATTGGCGCATCCGCTTTCATCTTTGCTGGATACCCATCATGGTTTGGCTAATGCTGTAAATATTCCTTATGGCATGCAATTTAATATTAAAGGATTTGAACATAAATTTAAACGCATAGCCAGAACACTGGAATTAAAAGAAGAAAGCGGCGAAGCCGTAGTCCAATATTTATTCGATCTTAATTCAAAAATAAATATACCGTACAAGTTGAATAATCTTGGCGTGAAGCGGGAGCATATAGAAACATTAGCTGATCTTGCAATAGCAGATTTTGCTCATCCCAATAATCCAAAACCTGTTACGAGGGAAGATTTCAAACAGTTATATTTAATGGCGCTATAATTTAATTGATGATTTTTGTTGTGCGATAATTAAATATTTGCAATGAAAAATATTCTTATTGGCATAAGCGATTGCTCTAAATATTTCAATTACGAAAATTGGATTAAGGATGACCCGAATGTACAAATAATTAAATTGAGCTATAAAGATGATAACTATAACGATGTTGAAAAGTGTGATGGAATAATATTAACAGGAGGCGAGGATGTAAATCCACGATTGTACAATCAACCTGAATACCTTGCATATTGTAACCCAAAAGATATTGATGAAAAAAGAGACGAATTTGAATGGAAGATATTGCAGCATACTGAAGAGAAACAAAAACCTGTATTAGGAATATGCAGGGGGCTTCAATTTGTAAACGTTTTTTTTGGGGGCACTTTAATCCCGGATATTCCTGTTCTTGGAAAATTTAATCATTCGAAATTTCAGGACGGCAACGACAGAGAGCATTTAATTGAGATAGATACCAACTCAGAATTATATAAAATTACCAGCCAGGAAAACGGAGAAATAAACAGTGCACATCATCAAAGTGCTGATATGCCTGGTTTTGGCCTGGTAGCTAACGCAATGTCGCCGGATGGAATTATTGAAGGGATGGAAAGAAAAGAGCCGGAAGGAAAATCATTTCTATTATTAGTGCAATGGCACCCGGAGAGAATGAAGAACCTTGAGAGTATATTTTCAAAAAATATTAAACAAACTTTTTTGGATGCTGTAAGAAATGCTATTCAATAAATAAACTATGCAAATCATTAACCCTGCAACTGAAGAGATTATCAGGGAAATAGAAGAAGACACAAAAGAAACAATAGCAAAAAAGTTTCAATCCTTACAGGTAGCTCAGCCTGCATGGCAAAAAGTGTCTCTTGCACAAAGAATAGAAATAATGAATCAATTTTCTTTTCTTTTAAAAAAAAATATAGAGCATCTTTCCCTGACCTTGACAAACGAAGTCGGAAAACCTCTGCAGCAATCACGCAATGAAATTAGCGGTGCTATAACTCGTATTAAATGGCTCACGGAAAATGCAGAGAAATATTTATCAGATGAAATAATGACTATGGAAAAAGGATTAGAAGAAAAAATTTCTTACGAGCCGCTCGGTGTAATCTGCAATATTTCTGCATGGAATTATCCTTATCTCGTTGGTGTAAATGTTTTTGTACCCGCATTGCTGGCTGGTAATGCAGTGATGTATAAACCTTCTGAATACGCTACTCTTACGGGATTAGAAATTGAAAAATTATTGAAACAGGCAGGTATTCCCGAAAATATTTTTCATATAACAGTTGGTGCAAAAGAGGTGGGAGAAATATTATTGGAACTTCCTTTTGACGGATATTTTTTTACAGGCTCTTATAAAACAGGGAAATACATTTATGAAAAAGTAGCGCCTAAAATGGTTCCGTGCCAATGTGAATTGGGTGGTAAAGATCCATTGTATGTAGCAGAGGATGTAACAGATATTAAAGCAGTCGCCGCAGGTACTGCAGATGGTGCCTTTTATAACAGCGGGCAAAGCTGTTGCTCCGTTGAAAGAATTTATGTGCATGAAAAAATTTATAATGAATATGTTGATGAATTTGTGAAAGAAGTACAATCATGGAAGAGCGGGTTGCCCACCTTGGAAGGAATTTATTTTGGACCGCTAACAAGAAAAGATCAACTTAATATTTTGGAACAACAGGTAGATGATGCATTACAAAAAGGAGCAATAATTATAGCAGGTGGAAAACCAATGAATGGAAAAGGTTATTTTTTTGAACCAACCATTGTTACCAATGTTACTCATGAAATGCGTGTAATGAAAGATGAATCTTTCGGCCCAATCATTGGTATTATGAAAGTAAAAAACGATGAAGAAGCCATTCAACTGATGCAGGATTCAGAGTATGGATTAACCGCTGCTGTCTATAGCTCAGATCAATCAAGAGCAGAAAAAATTTTGCAGCAAATCAATACCGGAAGCGGTTATTGGAATTGCTGCGATAGGGTTAGCGCCTCACTTCCATGGAGCGGCAGAAAACATTCCGGCTTTGGAGTTACACTGTCTCATGCGGGCCTGCGGGCCTTTGTAAGACCTAAAGCATTGCATTTACGGAGTTATTGAGGTATAAGAAAAATTTAATAAAATGGGATGTTATAATTTTTCCAACCTAAAATATCCCAGGTTTATCTCATCTTCAATTTCATGAGTAACCGGAGAAAGTAAAATGCTGTATTTTTCTTTTATGTTCTGCTGTAGTATATCTTCTATTTCAAAAATGTCATCAACATCTACTCCGTACTTATCATCGATATGTGAGCTGGCACCTTTAAAACCTATATGCTTATAAAATGCTGTTGCTTTAGCACGCTGTATTGCTATTGATTTATTTTCGCAGGCCACCAGCATTTTATAATGAAACTCTTCAAATTCATTTTGTTTATAGCCACCAAGGTTCAAAAAAAATAATTTAATTTTTTTATCTGCTGCATTTTCAGGTATCTGTTGTTTATTAAAAACCTGAACCGCATATTGATCCAAATAATTAACCTCTCTCCATGCATCAATATGGATGTTACCTTTAGCTTCTGGCCATGCCTCAATTATAGCAGGAACAAGGTCTTTGAGTGTTTCAGCAATGCCAAAAAAAATATCATGCTGTTCAGTATGTCTTCCTTTTGGAGTAGCGCCCAATAATAACATGAATAGTTTCATTGCAAATATTTTTAGTAAAAATAATTGGATTATTATAAGTTAGTAATGCTTAGTTCAAATTCTCTTGTACACAATTGTCAAAATATAAGCAATTCAAATAGGTTGCCGTGTTACTGTAAATTTATAGTTATCGTAATTTGTTTTCTAAATTTATCTTTACAAATGCCTTCAAACACGCTTCTTGTAAAAAATATGGTTTGCCACCGTTGTGTGCTGGCAGTTCAGGATATCTTAAATAGTACAGAAATTCTTTTTTCAAAAGTGCTTTTTGGTGAGATACATCTTGCCAGCGGATTATCTGAAGAACAAAAAGAAATGCTGAAAGTAAAACTTGCTGACGTTGGGTTTGAACTAATAGATAATCATACGAGCGGTATAATTGAAAAAATAAAAACACATGTAATTAAGAAGGCACGAAATGATGTAAGTGAAAAAGATAACAGTACCAAACTCTCCAATTATCTTTCTGATAAGCTTCACCATGAATATACTTACCTGAGCAGTTTATTTTCTTCAGTAGAAGGAAGAACGATTGAAAATTTCTTTATTGAACAGCGTATTGAAAAAGCCAAGGAACTTCTTATGTACGGGCAAATGACATTGTCTGAAATTGCTTATGAGCTTGAGTATAGCAGTGTCGCACATCTTTCAGGTCAGTTTAAAAAGATAACTGGCCTTACGCCATCGTACTTTAAAGAAATAGGAGCTTCCATGCGTAAACCACTCGATTCTATTTAGACAAAAAATTGTATAAAGCTTACCCAAAGTTGTATATCAGCTGAGAATAGTTATGCATTTATTTTTGTGTTATTAATTCAAAACATACATCATGACAACTTTAAAGAGCCAAAGAGATCCAATTAAAACCGAAAAAAAATTGTGGAAGCCTAAATTGCAGTTGTGAAGTTTGCACCTGCGAAAACTGCACATGTGGTTCTGCATGTAAAAGCTAAGGCTTTAACTGCTATTGTTATTGCAAAAAGAATGAGCCGCTCAAACCTGGGCAGCTTTATTAAGTAAGATAATTTCGCAAAGCGATTCAACAAAAAATTAGTCAGTACTGCGAAGAAGTTAAATTATGCAAAGAAAAAGTTGCTGGAATGCCTACTTAAATCTTAGAAAAAAACTAAAGAAATTTAATCTCTAATTTGATCCTTCGAATTATATGAGCAAAAATGGCTGGGCATTCGTTAATGCTTCCAGATTAGAAAATCTTTAACGCTTGTGTAACAATTTACTCTGTCACTGAAATAGCTCCGCCGAAGTCTAATATTATAAATGCAATAAAAAATTGTCAGGTGCGTTTTATTTATCCTAATACTTAATACTTATTAAAAATGAAAAATATCTTACAAATAGTAACGGTGCTTTTTGTGTGTGCCTCTGTTTCATCTTGCCAAAAGCATGGCGATGTATCAAACAATTCTATCACTTATGATGTGGATGCTAAAAAATTCATTGACAGTTCCGGAATTACCGATAACACCCAAAAAGTTGGACTCAATAATTTTGTAAAGCAATTAAAAGATGCCTCGTTGTGGACAAAATTTAAAGCAATATACCCAATGGTGGGAGGTAACGCAAATACAACTAAATGGAATTTGAAAGATCCAAGAAATTTGGACATTGCTTACAGACTAACCTTCAATGGTACTCCTGTTTATGCCAGTACAGGAATTTTATTTCCAACTATTTCTGATTATGCAGATACACATTTAGCGGATAGCGCAATAGGTGGATGTACCAATGCTTCTATATCTTATTATTCAAGGACACAGAATATTATTTCTGGCTATGATATAGGATGTACTGATGGAGCCATTCCATATAATGAACTGGCTATTTATTCTCAAGAAGGTGATGATTGCGAATGGTTCGGTTTTAGCGAGAATAATCTACCACCTAACACAACCGGATTATTTATGCTTTCATCTTCAGCAACAAACGTTACAAGGTATAGAAATGGGATAGTAGTTAGTTCAAAAGGTTCAGCACCAAACAACGAGTATACCGACCTTACAATTTTAATAGGTACATCAAGAGTAACAGCTCATCCTGGCCAGAAAGAATGTGCATTGGCAACAATAGGAAATGGGTTAACTGATGCAGAGGCTCTAACGTTTTCTAACATCGTTCAAAATTTTGAAACTTCACAGAGCAGGTTAATGAAATAACTGTGAAGCAAAATGAGTTAAGGCTATGATAGTCCTTTTTATTCGTTTGAAAAAGTTAGCCGTGAACCAAAAGAAAAGTTACTCAAAACAAAAAACTAAATTATCCTGTCATAATAA